>NZ_SCMM01000038.1:0-47853 GCF_005503345.1 Ramlibacter sp. 2FC | reverse complement strand
GGGGCCGGAGCAGCGACGGGAGCCGGCGCCGGAGCAGCTGCCTTGGGCGCGATCGCGCCGTCGCAGTTGGCGGCGGCGGTGGCGGGCGTCCAGTTGGCGTCACGCCAGCAGAGTTCGTTCGTGCCGTTCTTCCAAACGAGTTCGGAAGTGCCATTGCGCCAGTTGTCGACGGTCTGGGCGCCAGCGGCCGTAGCGAGGGCTGCGGAGGCAAACAACATCGCCACTTTGTTCAGTTTCTTCATGGTTCTCCTCATGGGAAAAAGCCGCAGACTCGCTGCGAGGAAATTGGACGTCTGGGTGACCATCACCCCGAACGTTGAATTTATTGTGCCATACGTAATTGGCCAATCTGGGCTCCGAAGGCCCGTCTGGCGGCCCGCGAGGCCGCATTTGTGCGGATATGTTGCGCGAGTGCTACAGCCCATTACGCCTAAAATTGACATATTCCAGCGTAACCGGCCGCCTCCTTCATGACTCAATTCGCAAAAGAAACCCTGCCCATCAGTCTTGAGGAGGAAATGCGGCGCAGCTACCTGGATTACGCGATGAGCGTGATCGTGGGCCGCGCCCTGCCCGATGCGCGGGATGGCCTCAAGCCGGTGCACCGGCGCGTGCTGTACGCGATGCACGAGCTCAACAACGACTGGAACCGGCCCTACAAGAAGTCCGCGCGTATCGTCGGTGACGTGATCGGTAAGTACCACCCGCACGGCGACAGCGCGGTGTACGACACCATCGTGCGCATGGCGCAGGACTTCTCGCTGCGCCACATGCTGGTGGACGGCCAGGGCAACTTCGGCTCGGTGGACGGCGACAATGCGGCCGCCATGCGCTATACGGAAATCCGCCTCGCAAAAATAGCGCACGAGATGCTGGCCGACATCGACAAGGAAACGGTCGACTTCGGCCCCAACTACGACGGCAGCGAGAAAGAGCCGCTGGTGCTGCCCAGCCGCCTGCCCAACCTGCTGGTCAACGGATCGGCCGGCATCGCCGTCGGCATGGCGACCAACATCCCGCCGCACAACCTCAACGAGGTGGTCGACGCCTGCCTGCACCTGCTGCGCCATCCCGAGGCCTCGATCGACGAGCTGATGGAGATCATCCCGGCGCCCGATTTCCCCACGGCCGGCATCATCTACGGCATCAACGGCGTCAAGGACGGCTACCGCACCGGCCGCGGCAAGGTGGTGATGCGCGCGCGCTGCCACTTCGAGGACATCGACAAGGGCCAGCGTCAGGCCATCATCGTCGACGAGCTGCCCTACCAGGTCAACAAGAAGACCCTGCAGGAGCGCATGGCCGAGCTGGTGCACGAGAAGAAGATCGAGGGCATCAGCCACATCCAGGACGAGAGCGACAAGTCCGGCATGCGCCTGGTGATCGAGCTCAAGCGCGGCGAAGTGCCCGAGGTGGTGCTGAACAACCTCTACAAGCAGACCCAGCTGCAGGACACCTTCGGCATCAACATGGTGGCCCTGGTCGACGGCCAGCCCAAGCTGTGCAACCTCAAGGACCTGGTCGAGGTCTTCCTGCAGCACCGGCGCGAGGTCGTGACGCGGCGCACCGTGTTCGAGCTGCGCAAGGCGCGCGAGCGCGGCCATGTGCTGGAAGGCCTGGCCGTGGCCCTGGCCAACATCGACGACTTCATCGCCATCATCCGCAACGCCCCCACCCCGCCGGTGGCCAAGGCCGAGCTCATGGCCCGCCGCTGGGACAGCAAGCTGGTGCGCGAGATGCTGACCCGCACGCGCGCCGACGGTGGCGTGGTCAATGCCGACGACTACCGCCCCGAGGGCCTGGAGAAGGAATTCGGCATGGGCGGCGACGGCCTGTACCGCCTCTCGGACACCCAGGCCCAGGAAATCCTGCAGATGCGCCTGCAGCGCCTCACGGGCCTGGAGCAGGACAAGATCGTCGCCGAATACAAGGAAGTCATGGCCGAGATCGAGGACCTGCTCGACATCCTGGCCCGGCCCGAGCGCGTCTCCATCATCATCGGCGAGGAGCTCAGCACGCTCAGGCAGGAGTTCGGCCAGGCCAAGCTCGGCGCGCGCCGCAGCCAGGTCGAGCACAGCTCGTTCGACCTGTCGACGGAAGACCTGATTACGCCCACCGACATGGTGGTCACGCTCTCGCACAGCGGCTACATCAAGAGCCAGCCGCTGTCCGAGTACCGCGCACAGAAGCGCGGCGGGCGCGGCAAGCAGGCCACGGCGACCAAGGAAGACGACTGGATAGACCAGCTCTTCATCGCCAACACGCACGACTACATCCTGTGCTTCTCCAACCGCGGCCGGCTCTACTGGCTCAAGGTCTGGGAAGTGCCGGCCGGCTCGCGCGGCTCGCGCGGCCGGCCCATCGTCAACATGTTCCCGCTGCAGGAAGGCGAGAAGATCAACGTGGTGCTGCCGCTCACCGGCGAGTTCCGCAGTTTCCCGGCCGACCATTTCGTCTTCATGGCGACCTCCATGGGCACGGTGAAGAAGACCGCGTTGGACGAATTCAGCAACCCGCGCAAGGGCGGCATCATCGCGGTGAACCTGGACGAGGGCGACTACCTGATCGGCGCCGCGCTGACCGATGGCCAGCACGATGTGATGCTGTTCTCCGACGGCGGCAAGGCCGTGCGCTTCGACGAGAACGACGTGCGGCCGCTGGGCCGCAACGCGCGCGGCGTGCGCGGCATGATGCTGGACGACGGCCAGGGCGTGATCGCCATGCTGGTGGCCGAGGACGAGCAGCAAAGCGTGCTGACCGCCACCGAGAACGGCTACGGCAAGCGCACCAGCATCACCGAGTACACCCGCCACGGCCGCGGCACCAAGGGCATGATCGCGATCCAGCAGAGCGAGCGCAACGGCAAGGTGGTCGCCGCCACCCTGGTCCATGCCGACGACGAGATCATGCTGATCACCGACAAGGGCGTGCTGGTGCGCACCCGTGTCAGCGAGATCCGCGAACTCGGACGCGCGACGCAGGGCGTGACGCTGATCGGGCTGGACGAGGGCTCCAAGCTCAGCGGCCTGCAGCGCATCGTCGAGAACGACGCCAATGCGGCCGAGGGCGCGGAGCCGGAAGACGGCGCCAGCGCCGCCTGAGAACCCTGCGCCTGTCGCAGTCCGCGCCGGCCCGGCCAGGGCGGGCGCCCTTTTGGATGGATGAAAACGCCATGAAGCGTCCCTACAATTTTTCGGCCGGGCCCGCCGTCATGCCCGCCGAGGTCCTGCAACAAGCCGCGGCCGAGATGCTGGACTGGCACGGCAGCGGCATGAGCGTGATGGAGATGAGCCATCGCGGCAAGGAGTTCATCTCGATCTACGAGCGCGCCGAGGCCGACCTGCGCGAGCTGCTGGCCGTGCCGGCCCACTTCAGGATCCTGTTCATGCAGGGCGGCGGCCTGGCCGAGAACGCCATCGTGCCGCTGAACCTCTCGGGCGGCGGCGTGGTGGACTTCGTCGTCACCGGCAGCTGGAGCCAGAAGTCGATCAAGGAGGCGCGCAGGTTCTGCGATGCCCGCCTCGCGGCCAGCAACGAGGCCGACCACCACACCAGCCTGCCCGATCCGGCCAGCTGGCGGCTCAGCGCCGATGCGCGCTACGTCCATCTCTGCACCAACGAGACCATCCACGGCATCGAGTTCCACGAGCTGCCCGACCTCAAGGCCCTGGGCTGCGAGGCGCCGCTGGTGATCGACTTCTCCTCGCACGTGGCCTCGCGCCCGGTGGACTGGTCCCGGGTCGGTCTGGCCTTCGGCGGCGCGCAGAAGAACCTGGGTCCGGCCGGCGTCACCCTGGTGGTGGTGCGCGAGGACCTGATCGGCCACGCGATGCCGCACTGCCCCAGCGCCTTCGACTATCGTGTCGTGGCCGACAACCACTCCATGTACAATACGCCGCCGACCTATGCGATCTACATGGCGGGGCTCACCTTCCAGTGGCTCAAGCAGCAAGGCGGCATCGCCGCAATGGAGCAGCGCAACATCGCCAAGGCCAGCCTGCTCTACGACTACATCGACGGCTCGCAGTTCTACCTCAACAAGGTGACGCCCGACTGCCGCTCGCGCATGAACGTCCCCTTCCTGCTGCGCGACGAGTCGCGCAACGAGGACTTCCTCGCCGGCGCCAAGTCGCAGGGCCTGCTGCAACTCAAGGGCCACAAGTCGGTCGGCGGCATGCGCGCCAGCATCTACAACGCCATGCCTCTCGAAGGCGTGCAGGCGCTGGTGGCCTACATGCGAGAATTCGAGCGGACCCAAAGCTAAACCCCCATGGCAAAGACACTCCCCGAACTGCGCGTGCAGATCGACGCGGTGGACCGCGAACTGATCACGCTGCTCAACCGCCGCGCGGCGCTGGCCAACGAAGTGGGCGAGATCAAGCGCGCCGAGGGCTCGCCGGTGTTTCGCCCCGAGCGCGAGGCCCAGGTCATCCACGGCCTGCAAAGCGTCAACCCGGGCCCGCTCAAGAAGGAGAGCGTGGCCATGATCTGGCGCGAGATCATGTCGGCCTGCCGCGCGCTCGAGGCGCCGCAGCGCGTGGCCTACCTGGGCCCGGCCGGCACCTTCAGCGAGCAGGCGGCGCTGCAGTTCTTCGGCTCCAGCATCGAGCATGTGCCCTGCGCGAGCTTCGACGAGGTGTTCCACGCGGCCACCTCGGGTGCGGCCGACTTCGGCGTGGTGCCGGTGGAGAACAACACCGAGGGCGTGGTCACGCGCTCGCTGGACCTGTTCCTCAACTCGCCCCTGCACATCGTTGGCGAGATCAGCCTGCTGGTGCGCCATCACCTGCTGCGCCAGACCGCTTCGCTCGAAGGCATCGAGGTCGTGCTGGCCCACCCGCAGGCCCTGGCCCAGTGCCAGGGCTGGCTGTCCCAGCACCTGCCCGGCGTGGAGCGGCGCGCCGTATCCAGCAACGCCGAGGGCGCCCGCCTGGCGGCAAGCAATCCGGCCTGGGCCGGCATCGCGGGCGAGCGCGCGGCCTCCGAGTTCGGCCTGCACATGGTCGCGCGCGCCATCCAGGACGACGCCTACAACCGCACGCGCTTTGCCGTGATCTGCCTGCCCCAGACCCTGCCGGCCCCCGAGGCCTCGGGCAAGGACTGCGTGAGCCTGATCGTCTCGGTGCCCAACCGGCCCGGCGCGGTGCACGACCTGCTGGTGCCGCTCAAGCAGCACGGCGTGTCGATGACGCGCTTCGAGTCGCGCCCCGCGCGCTCGGGCCAGTGGGAATACTATTTCTACATCGACGTGCAGGGCCACCCCTCGCAGCCCCATGTGGCGGCGGCGCTCGAGGACCTGCAGCAGCTGTGCGCCTTCTACAAGGTGCTGGGCACCTACCCGGTGAGCGACTAGAGATGGCCCCCACGTTCACGCACTTCGTGTCGTTCTCTGCCCCCCGAGGGGGCCGCGTTTCGCCTTGGGGCGGCCCGGCGGCGAAACATGTTTGAGCAGTTGGGACTGATCGGCTGCGGCCTGATGGGCGGCTCGTTCGCGCTGGCGCTCAAGCGCGCCGGCCTGGTCAAGCGCGTGGTCGGCTACAGCAAGTCGCCCTCGACCACCGAGCGCGCTCGCCAGCTGGGTGTGATCGACATGGAAGCCCCGTCGGCGCTGCTGGCGGTCTCGGGCGCCGACATCGTGCTGCTGGCCGTGCCGGTGGCGGCGACGGAAGACACGCTCAAGGCCATCAGGCACCTGGTCACGCCCGACATGCTGCTGATGGACGTGGGCTCGACCAAGCGCGACGTGGTCGACGCCGCGCGCCGCGTGCTGCGCGAGCAGCTCGGCTCCTTCGTTCCGGCCCACCCGATGACGGGCCGCGAGGTCGCCGGCGTCGAGCACGCCGACGCCGACCTCTACGCCGGCAAACAGGTCATCCTCACGCCGATCGAGCGCACCCGCACGGCCCAGCTGCAAAAGGCCGAGGCCGTCTGGACGGCCCTGGGCTGCCGGGTGGTCAAGATGTCGCCCGAATCGCACGACGCGGCCGTGGCCGCCGTGAGCCACCTGCCCCATCTGCTGGCCTTTGCGCTGATGAACAGCATCTGCGGCCAGCCGCAAGGCAGCGAGTACCTGTCGCTGGCCGGCCCCGGCTTTCGCGACTTCAGCCGCATTGCCGCCGGCGACCCGCATGTCTGGCGCGACATCCTGATCGCCAACCGCGAGGAGCTGCTGGCCCAGTCGCGGCATTTCCTGAGCAGCCTGCAGGACCTCGAGCAAACCATCGCCAGCGGCAACGCCGATGCGCTCGAGGGCCTGATAGCCCAGGCCAGCCAGGCGCGCGCCCAGTGGCGCATGACGTCGACCAAGCCTCACCACACCTGATGTTCACCACCGAATTCCTGGACCTCCCCCCCCTGGTGAGCGCGGAGGGCACCGTCACCCTGCCCGGCTCCAAAAGCATCTCCAACCGCGTGCTGCTGCTGTCGGCCCTGTGCAGCGGCATCACCACCGTGCACGACCTGCTCGACTCGGACGACACGCGCGTCATGCTCGAGGCCCTGCGCCAGCTCGGCTGCGGCGTCAGCCTGAGCGGCCGCACGGCCGTGATCGAGGGCCTGGGCGGCCAGCTCAAGACCCGCCAGGCCCAGCTGTTCATGGGCAACGCCGGCACGGCCATGCGGCCGCTCACGGCCGCGCTGGCCATGCTGGGCGGCGACTTCGAGCTCTCGGGCGTGGCGCGCATGCACGAGCGCCCGATCGGCGACCTGGTCGACGCGCTGCGCCAGCTCGGCTGCGACATTGCCTACCTGGGCAACGAGGGCTTTCCGCCGCTGCGCATTGCCCCGCCCAGGCTGAAGCTAGATCAGCCGGTGCGCGTGCGTGGCGACGTCTCCAGCCAGTTCCTCACCGCGCTGCTGATGGCGCTGCCGCTCGCAGCGGACACGAAAGACATCGTGATCGAGGTGGTCGGCGAGCTGATCTCCAAGCCCTACATCGAGATCACGCTGAACCTGCTGGCGCGCTACGGCATCGCGGTGCAGCGCGAGGGCTGGCAGCGTTTCACGATTCCCGCAGGCAGCCAGTACCGTTCGCCCGGCAGCATCCACGTGGAGGCCGACGCCTCCTCGGCCAGCTACTTCGTCGCGCTCGGCGCGATCGCCGCGCCCGCGGCGCCGATCCGCATCGAGGGCGTGGGCGCGGCCTCGATCCAGGGCGACATCCGCTTCGTCGAGGCGGCCCAGCTGATGGGCGCCCAGGTCACGAGCGGCCCGAACTGGCTGGAGGTGCGGCGCGGCGCCTGGCCGCTCAAGGGCGTAGACCTGGACTGCAACCACATCCCCGACGCCGCCATGACCCTGGCGGTGATGGCGCTGTACGCCGACGGCCAGACCACGCTGAGCAACATCGCGAGCTGGCGCGTCAAGGAGACCGATCGCATCGCCGCCATGGCCATCGAGCTGCGCAAGCTCGGCGTGCGCGTGGAGGAAGGTCCGGACTTCATACGGATCACGCCGCCCGCGGCCCACGAGGACTGGCGCGCCGCCAGCATCCACACCTACGACGACCACCGCGTGGCCATGTGCTTCTCGCTGGCGGCCTTCAACCCGGTCGGCCTGCCGGTGCGCATCGAAGACCCCAAGTGCGTGGCCAAGACCTTCCCCGACTACTTCGAGGCGCTGTTCGCCCTGGCCCGGCCCGCGCCGGGCGCCGTGCCGGTGATCTGCATCGACGGCCCCACGGCCTCGGGCAAGGGCACGCTGGCCAGCCAGGTGGCGGCGCGTCTGGGCTACCACTACCTCGACTCGGGCGCGCTCTACCGCATCGCGGCGCTGGCCGCGACGCGCGCCGGCCTGGCGCTGGACCATGTCCACGAGGCCGAGATCGCCCGCATGACCCACAGCCTGTCGCTGCGCTTTACCGACGACCGCGTGCTGCTGGACGGCGAGGACGTGAGCGATGTGATCCGCAGCGAAGAAGCCGGCATGAACGCCTCGCGCGTGTCGGCCCTGCCCGCCGTGCGCCGCGCCCTGGTCGACCTGCAGCACCGCTTCACCCGCCTGCCGGGCCTGGTGGCCGACGGCCGCGACATGGGCACCGTGATCTTCCCTGCCGCCCCGCTCAAGGTCTACCTCACGGCCAGCGCCGCCCAGCGCGCCGAACGCCGGCATAAGCAATTGATTTCAAAGGGATTTTCGATTACACTTGACAGTCTTCGCGCTGACTTGGAAGCGCGCGACGCGCGGGACATGTCCCGCAGCGTGGCGCCTCTGAAGCCGGCTGAGGACGCCCTGCGACTGGACAACTCGGACTTGTCGATCGAGCAATCGGTCGATCAGGTCCTGGCCTGGTGGCAGGAGCGGCAGCCGTTCGGGTCCGCCTGAGCCGCTGTCGGCGATCGAGAATGAGCAGACCGGCCCCTGGCCGGCCCGCCGCTATGGGCCCACCCGGTTCCCGCCGCGCCGCATGCGCACAGGCCAGGTGGTTGTTCAACCTAACCGCGGATCAAACCGCAACCAACCGCCACGACCAGCCTTAGAAACGAGCGCAATCCCGCGATCGTGCAACCTCGTCGTGGACTAGGAAACTCAATGTCTGAATCTTTTGCCGCCCTGTTTGAAGAATCGCTGCAACGCACGGAAATGCGTCCTGGCGAAGTGATCACCGCCGAAGTCGTGCGCATCGAGCACAACTTCGTGGTCGTGAACGCCGGACTCAAGTCCGAAGCCTATGTGCCGATCGACGAGTTCAAGAACGATCAGGGCGAAATCGAAGTCCAGGTTGGCGACTTCGTCTCGGTGGCCATCGGGTCCATCGAGAACGGCTACGGCGACACCATCCTGTCGCGTGACACCGCCAAGCGCCTGGCTTCCTGGCTGGCCCTGGAAAAGGCGCTGGAATCCGGCGACTTCGTGACCGGCACGACCAGCGGCAAGGTCAAGGGCGGCCTGACGGTGCTCGTCAACGGCATCCGCGCCTTCCTGCCCGGCTCGCTGGTGGACACCCGTCCGACCAAGGACCTCACGCCCTACGAGAACAAGACCCTGGAATTCAAGGTCATCAAGCTCGACCGCAAGCGCAACAACGTGGTGCTGAGCCGTCGCGCCGTGGTCGAAGCCTCGATGGGCGAAGAGCGCGCCAAGCTGATGGAAACCCTGAAGGAAGGCTCCATCGTGCGCGGCGTGGTCAAGAACATCACCGAGTACGGTGCGTTCGTGGACCTGGGCGGCATCGACGGCCTGCTGCACATCACCGACATGGCCTGGCGCCGTGTCCGCCACCCGAGCGAAGTGGTGCAGGCCGGCCAGGAAATCACCGCCAAGATCCTCAAGTTCGACACCGAGAAGAACCGCGTGTCGCTGGGTCTCAAGCAGATGGGCGACGACCCCTGGATGGGCGTGTCCCGCCGCTACCCGCAGAGCACCCGCATGTTCGGCAAGATCACCAACATCGCCGACTACGGCGCGTTCGTCGAGCTCGAGCCCGGCATCGAAGGCCTGGTGCACGTGTCCGAGATGGACTGGACCAACAAGAACGTGGCCCCGTCCAAGATCGTGTCGCTGGGTGAGGAAGTCGAAGTCATGGTCCTCGAGATCGACGAAGACAAGCGCCGCATCAGCCTGGGCATGAAGCAGTGCAAGGCCAACCCCTGGCAGGAATTCGCGCAGAACACCAAGCGCGGCGACCGCGTCAAGGGCCCGATCAAGTCGATCACCGACTTCGGCGTGTTCGTCGGCCTGGCCGCCGGCATCGACGGCCTGGTGCACCTGTCCGACCTGTCCTGGAACGAGCCCGGCGAAGCCGCGGTGCGCAACTACAAGAAGGGCCAGGAAGTCGAAGCCATCGTGCTGGCCGTGGACGTGGACCGCGAGCGCATCTCGCTGGGCATCAAGCAACTCGACCAGGATCCGTTCACGACCTTCGTGACCGTGAACGACAAGGGCTCCGCGGTGAGCGGCAAGGTCAAGACCGTCGATGCCCGCGGCGCCGAGATCGACCTGGGCAACGACATCGTCGGCTACCTGCGCGTCAGCGAAATCTCGCGTGACCGCGTGGAAGACGCCCGCAGCGTGCTCAAGGAAGGCGACGAAGTCGCCGCCGTGGTGGTCAACGTGGACCGCAAGACCCGCAACATCCAGCTGTCGATCAAGGCCAAGGACCTGGCCGACGAGCAGGGTGCCATGGCCAACCTGAGCCAGCAGTCCGCGCGCGAGAACGCCGGCACGACCAGCCTGGGCGCCCTGCTGCGCGCCAAGCTGGACGGCAGCAACCAATAAGCTGCCCACCGGGGGACAGAACTCACCGGCCCGCCATTGCCCAGCGATGGCAGGCCGGGGGCTCTGTCCCTTTTTCCTGTCTACACGCACCAGGCACAAGATGACCCGCTCCGACCTCGTAGAAGAACTGGCCTCGCGCTTCAGCCAGCTCACGCACCGTGATGCCGAGTTCGCCGTCAAGACCATCCTGGATGCCATGAGCAACGCGCTGGTGCGCGGCCACCGCATCGAGATCCGTGGCTTCGGCAGCTTCTCTATCAACCGGCGCCCGCCGCGCATGGGGCGCAACCCGCGCTCGGGCGAGAGCGTGCAGATCCCGGAAAAGCGCGTGCCTCACTTCAAGCCCGGCAAGGCCCTGCGCGAGGCCGTGGACCGGCGCACCGCCGAACTCGGCGTCCAGGAAAAGACCTGACGCTCGCTAGAATCGCTCCGTCACCGGGGAGATTCATGAAACAACTCCTGTGGCTGCTGAAGTGGGTACTGAAGGCAGCCATTTTTTTCACCCTGTTCGCCTTTGCGTTGAACAACCAGCAGGACGCCACCGTGCACTTCTTCTTCGGCACGCAGTGGCGCGCGCCGATGGTGCTGGTGGTGCTCACGGCCTTCACCCTGGGCGTGGCCATTGGCGTGCTGGGCATGGTGCCGCGCTGGTGGCTGCACCGGCGCGCCGCGCGCCAGGCCCGCTCGGCCGCACCCTCGCCCTCCCGGCCCAACGACGACTCGCGCCTGAACACCTCCGAACATGGACATTGACTTCAGCCTGAGCTGGATTCTGCTCGGCCTGCCCCTGGCCTTCGGCCTGGGCTGGGTGGCCTCGCGCCTGGACCTGCGCCAGCTGCGCATCGACAACCGGCAGGCACCCAAGGCCTACTTCAAGGGCCTGAACTTCCTGCTCAACGAGCAGCAGGACCAGGCCATAGACGCCTTCATCGAGGCCGTGCAAAACGACCCCGACACTTCGGAGCTGCACTTCGCCCTGGGCAACCTGTTCCGCCGCCGCGGCGAATACGAGCGCGCGGTGCGCGTGCACGAGCACCTGCTCTCGCGCGGCGACCTCAGCGAAGCCGACCGCCAGCGCGCCCAGCATGCGCTGGCGCTGGACTTCCTCAAGGCTGGCCTGCTCGACCGCGCGGAAGACGCGCTGCGCAAGCTCGAGGGCACGCCGTTCGCCAACCAGGCCCGGCTGGCCCGCCTGGCGATCTACGAACGCTCGCGCGAATGGCCCCAGGCCGCCGAGATGGCGCGCAAGCTGGAGGCGGCCGGCGAGGCCAGCTTCACCGGCCGCCTCGCGCACTACCTGTGCGAGCAGGCCGCCGGCCTGACCGCGAGCGGCGACACCGCGGCCGCGCGGCAATTGCTGGAGCAGGCGGTCGCCGATGCCCCGCAGTCGGCCCGCCCGCGCATCCAGCTCGCCGCGCTGCAGCGCACCCAGGGCCAGGACGCGCAGGCCCTGGAGACGCTGACCGCACTGGTGGAGGCCCTGCCCCCGGCCCTGCCGCTGGCCGCGGCGCAACTGGCCAAGGCCGCCGGCGCCTGTGGCCAGGCGGCCAAGGCCCTGGCCCTGCTCAAGGCGGGATACCATCAGACCCCCTCGCTCGACGTGCTGGAGGCCATGGTCGCGCTCGAAAGCAGCGACCCGGCCAGCGCCGCCACGGCGCGCGACTGGTACATCCGCCACCTCGAGCGCGAGCCCTCGCTGATCGCCGCTGCACGCTGGCTGGCCGGTGAACGGCTCGAGCGCGAGCCCTGCCACCCCCCGCTGCAGCGCGCGCTGGACCACGCGGCCAAGCCATTGAACCGCTACCGCTGCGCCGCCTGCGGCTTCGAGGCCAAGGAGCATTTCTGGCAATGCCCGGGCTGCCAAGCCTGGGACAGCTACCCGCCACGCCGGGTCGAGGAACTGTGAGTCCGACGCGCCGGCCCGGTCAACGCCGGCCGCTCGCAAGCCGTTAGACCCTAGCCACGCCGGCAGGCTTGTGCCGGACTGTTGTCACCACCAAGGAGTGAGATCCATGTTGAAGAAGATCCTGGCCCTGCTGGCCATGCTTTACGCGGCCGCGTCCTTCGCCGCCGTCGACGTGAACAAGGCCACCGCCGTCGAGCTCGACGGCATCAAGGGCATCGGCCCCGGCATCTCCGGCAAGATCCTCGATGAGCGCAAGAAAGGCAGCTTCAAGGACTGGAACGACTTCATCGAGCGGGTCAAGGGCATAGGCGAGGCCAATGCCATCAAGTTCTCGGCCGAGGGCATGACGGTCAACGGCGCCGGCTTCCAGCCCAGCGCCGCCGCGCCGGCCGCCAAGAAGGAAGAGAAGAAGGACGCCAAGGCCGAGGCCAAGATGAAGGCCGACGAAGCCAAGGCCAAGAAGGACGCGGACAAGAAACCGGCCGCCAAGGACGACAAGAAGGCAGCCAAGGCCGAGGCCGCCAAGCCCGCCGCCAGCGCGCCCGCGCCCAAGAAGTAAGGCCCCGGCCCCAAGCAAGCGCCCCGAGCCCTCTCGGGGCGTTTTCGTTTCAGCGCGAGGTCGGGGCCCGCCGTGCCCCCCGCCTGGACGGATAAGATTCGTCCTCAGACAACGCAAGGAAGCCCGTGTTCAAGAATGTGATCGCCTACCGCATAGCCCCCGACTGGTCCGCCTCGCTGGCGCAGGTGGAGGAAGCGCTGGACAAGGCGCGTTTCGTGGCCTGCGGGGCCACGCAGGAAAAGTCCGTGGGCTGGATCCCGCCGCGCGGCGAGGCCCATGGCCCGCTGGTCGAGTCGGTCGCCGGCCAGTGGATCCTCAAGCTCATGATAGAGAGCAAGGCCGTGCCCGGCTCGGTGGTGCGGCGCAAGGCGCAGGAGAAAATCGAGCAGATCGAGGCCACGACCGGCCGCAAGCCCGGCAAGAAGGAAACCAAGGAGATCCGCGAGGACGCGCTGCTCGAGCTGCTGCCCATGGCCTTTGCGCGGCAGTCCGTGGTGCAGGTCTGGATAGCCCCCGAGGCGCGCCTGCTGGTCACCGACGCGAGCAGCCAGTCCAAGTCCGACGAGGTCATCACCGGCTTGGTGCAGGCGCTCGATGGCTTGGCGCTGAGCCTGCTGCAAACCCAGGTCTCTCCCCAGGCCGCCATGGCCCAGTGGCTGACCGCGGCCAGCGCCGACGAGCTGCCGCCCAGCCTGGCCGTGGAGCGCGAGTGCGAGCTCAAGTCCAGCGACGAGGAGCAGTCGGTGGTCAAGTTCACGCGCCACAACCTGGCCACGGACGAGGTGCGCCAGCACATCGCCGAGGGCAAGCTGCCGACCCGCCTGGCGCTGAACTGGGACGGCCGCGTGAGCTTCGTGCTGACCGAGGCCCTGCAGCTCAAGAAGCTCCAGTTCCTGGACGGCGTATTCGAGACCAAGGACGGCCAGAAGGAAGACGCCTTCGACACCGACGTGGCCATCGCCACGGGCGAGCTGGGCCAGCTGATTCCCGACCTCATCGAGGCACTGGGCGGCGAGGGCTTGGCGCCTGCCGCCCTGCCGGCCGCGCACAACGCACCCGACACGGCACATCAGCAAGCCCAGCCCGAACTCAGTCCCGCGCTGACGGCGGACGAGGACCCACCTTTCTGAGCTGAGGACGCCCCGTGCCGACCACGGTCTTCGCGATCTGCCTCGGCGCCAGTCTGGGCGCGCTCGCGCGCTGGCGGCTGGGCGTCTGGCTCAACCACGCGGACACGGTCCTGCCCTGGGGCACACTGGCGGCCAACCTGATCGGCGGCTACCTCGTGGGCGTCTGCGTGGCCGTGTTCGAGCATCTGCCCGAGCTCGACCCGGTATGGCGCCTGGCCCTGGTCACTGGCTTCCTGGGCGCGCTGACCACCTTCTCCAGCTTCTCGGCCGAGGTCGTGGCCATGCTGCAGCAGCAGCGCTACGGCCTGGCCCTGGGCACGGCGGCCCTGCACCTGTTCGGCTCGCTGCTGCTGACGCTGGCCGGCATCCAGAGCGCGCTGATCGTCATGGGATCGCCGGGGCGCTGACGCCGGCCGGCACGCCGTCAGAAACGCGGCGCGGAAACACCCTTGCCATCAGCCCCGCCGCGCCGCGCCGTCTCGACCGGCGGCAGGGGTATGAAGCTCCCGGATGCCGGCGCGGCAGGTCCGGCGCCGGGCGCGGCCAGGACGATGCCCGGCGGCAGCACCTCCGGCCCCATGAGAACGAAGTCCGGCACGATCCATACCCCGAGCATGGACAGGCTGACACTGACCCCGACCGGCGCCAGCAACCAATGCGGGCCGCGCGGACGCCAGGAACGGCGGGGATGACCAAAAATGCGGTGCATGGCATTCCTCCTTGTTGCCACCGGTGGGGCAGCACGCCATGAAATCTTGTGGTGGCGACAAATATAGGCAAGGTTCCCGACGTTTCCAATCCCACAAATGCGTGAGCCGCGGGCTCTCAGCCGCCGCCGCGCTGCATGTAGAGGTCGAAGCGCCTCATGAAGGCCTGGCGCTCGGCCTCGTCCAGCCCGGTGAAGCGAAAGCGCACGTACAGGCGCGGCAGGCGCATGAGGGCGATCACGCGCGGCTCGCCGCGCCGCCAGGACAGCGCCAGTGCACCGCTACCGATCTGCACCGACACCGCCGCACCTTCGCGCTGCCAGGGATGCTCGCCGATGGCCGCGGGCAGCCAGCCCAGCCACTCGGCCTCGGTGCAGGCCATCTCGCGCTCGAAGGACTCGGGGTAGCGAGACTGCACGGCGAAGGCGGGCTCAGCCCCCGGCGATCGGCGGCCAGATCGCCAGCACGTCGCCTTCGTCCAGCACCTGCGCGAGGCGCTGCTCGGGGGCTATGTAGTGGCCGTTGACCAGCACCAGGTGCACCATCTTGGGTGGCAGGCCGAAGGGCGCGATCACCTGGGCGATGGTCGCGCCGGGCGCGACCTCGAGCGGCAACTCGTTGCCCGGCTTGGCCGAGGCCGGCAGATGGTCCGACAGCGAGGCGAACAGCTTGAGCGTGATCTTCATCGCCGGCGCGCATCGGCCGCGCCGCTCCAGGCATGCTGGGCCTGGGCGCTGGCCAGGTAGGCCTCCATGAGACGGGTCGGGTCCTGCTTGAGGAAGTCCTTCCAAGGCCCCAGCCGGACCTGGCCCTCGACCAGGCCGCGCATCACGCCCACATGCTCGGTCCAGCCCACCGCGTTACAGCCCACCAGCAGGTCGTCCTTGAACTGCAGGCTCAGGTGCCGGCCGGCGGCCTGGTCGGTGAGCTCGGCATGCTCGCCGCCGGGCACGCCCTGCCAGTCGCCGAAGCTGGCCGAGATCAGGCCCAGGGTGTCGAGCACGTTGATCTGTGTCACGCCGCGCAGTTCGGCCGGCAGCCCAGCCATGTTGAGGGCCGCCACGCGCGCCTGTTCGGCCGCGTTGGGCTGGATGGCGCTGACGATGGTCCTGCCACTGACCTTGTCGAAGGCCTCGGCGCAGTCGCCGGCGGCATAGATGCCCGGCACATTGGTCTGCAGGTGCTCGTCGGTCAGCACGCCCTGCAGGCAGGTGATGCCCGAGCCCTGAAGGAAGTCGATGGCCGGCTTGACGCCGGTGGCGCTGATCACGAGGTCGACTTCGAGCGTCCTGCCACCGGACAGGCGCACGCTGAGCGCCCCACCGGCCGCGGGCGCGATGCCCTCGACCCGCGTGCCGGTAAACACCTGCACGCCCTGGGCCTCGCACCAGTCGCGGATCATGCCGCCGGCCGTGGGGCCCATCATGCGCGGCACCATGCGGTCGCCCATCTCGACCACACTGAGCTGCACGCCGCGCTGCTTGAGCGCCTCCATGATGATGCAGCCTATGAAGCCCGCGCCCATCTGCAGCACGCGCGCCCCGGGCTGGGCCAGCGCCATGATGCGGCGCGCGTCCTCCAGCGTCCAGCAGGGGTGGACGCCGGGGCTGTCCATGCCCGGGATGGGCGGGCGCACCGGACGTGAGCCGGTGGCGATCAGCAAGGTATCGAAGTCCAGGCGCTGGCCGTTGTCCAGCGCCACGCTGCGGCCTGCCACGTCGACCGACAGGGCGCGCGCCTGGACCAGGTCCAGCCCCAAGTCGGCGTAATGCGTGGCGCCCTTGCGCAGCCAGGTGCCGCGCTCGTCGATGTCGCCGATCAGCAGGTAGGGAATCGCCATGCGCGAATAAGGCGCCTCCCTCTCCTCGCCGACCACGGTGATGGCGTCGCCCTGCGCGTGCTTGCGCAGGGTCTCGGCCGCGATGATGCCGGCCGGGCCGGCGCCGAGGATCAGGTGCTGCGCCATGCTAGGGCCGGTTCACAGGCCCTAGAGGCCGAGGCGGGCCTTGGTGTCGGGCGTGGGCCTGCCCTCGCTGTCCCAGCCGCGCACCGCGTAGTACTTGGGCAGCATCTCGGCCAGGTGGTTCACCTGGCCCTTGGACGGGCCGGTCTTGGCCGGCTCGCTCAACAGGCGCTTGGGCAGGCTGTCGTCCTTGGCCGTGAAGCCGGCGGCGTTGTTGAACTCGCGCTCCATGTTCCAGATGCGCTCGCCGACCTTCTCCAGCTCCTCGGTGGTGTAGGCCTGGTCGCAGGCGGCCTGCAGCTGCGGCGCCAGGTCGGCCAGGCCCCAGGCGAAGGTGGTGAAGATGCACAGGCCCGAGGAGTCGAAGGCCGCCGTCGCGTCCTGGAAGGCCTTGACCAGCTCGGGCTTGCCCTCGGTCGCGACCGGATCGGTCTTGACCGGAATGCCCAGCACTTCCGACGCGATGGTGTAGCCGCGCAGGTGGCAGCCGCCGCGGTTGCTGGTCGCGTAGGCCAGGCCTATGCCCTGGATGCTGCGCCCGTCGTAGGCCGGGAACTCCTGGCCCTTGGAGCTCATGGACAGGTCGGGGTGGCCGTACTTGGCGGTCAGGCGCTTGGAGCCCTGGCCGAGCTCCTTGCCGAAGCCGCGGCCGTTCACGGTCTCCTCGGCCAGGAAGGCCAGGGCCTGGGCCGAGCCGAACGGCGCCTCGATGCCGATCTGCTCCTTGGCCAAAACGCCCATCTCGTAGAGCTCCATCACCGCGCCCACGGTGGCGCCGAAGCTGATCGGGTCTATGCCCTCCTCGTTGCACAGCAGGTTGGCGTACTGCAGGGCCTCCAGGTCGTTCACGCCGTTGGCCGCGCCCAGGGCCCAGGCGGCCTCGTACTCCAGGCCGCCCGAGGCGCCCCAGTACTGCGGCTTGTTCTGCACCGTGAAATGGGTCTCGTCGATCTTGCTGATGCGGCCGCAGGCGATGGTGCAACCGAAGCAGGCCTGGTTGGTCACCAGCTGCTTCTTGCCGTCGCTCTGGCGCGGCGTGGCCATGGCCTCGGCCGAGATGTCCTTGGCGCCCTCGAACTGCACGTCGCGGTGGTTGCGCGTGGGCAGGGCGCCGACCTCGTTGATCACGTTCATCAGCACCTGGGTGCCATAGGTCGGCAGGCCCTGGCCGGTAACGGCGTTGTCGGCCAGGATCTTTTTCTTCTCGAAGGTGACCTTCATGAAGGCCTTGGGGTCGCGGATGTTGCCCACGCCCTTGGTGCCACGCACCGCGATGGCCTTGAGGTTCTTGCTGCCCATCACCGCGCCGACACCGGAGCGGCCGGCCGCGCGGTGCAGGTCGTTGACCACCGAGGCGAACAGCACCTGGTGCTCGCCGGCCTTGCCTATGCTGGAGACGCGCAGCAGCGGGTCCTGCAGGCCCTTCTTGAGCAGAGCCTCGGTCTGCCAGACGCTCTGCCCCCAGAGGTGGCTGGCGTCGCGCAGCTCGGCCAGGTCGTCGTTGACGTAGAGGTAGACCGGCTTGGGGCTCCGGCCCTCGAAGATCACCATGTCCCAACCCGCCATCTTGAGCTCGGCGCCCCAGTAGCCGCCCGAGTTGGAGCAGGCGATCGCGCCGGTCAGCGGGCTCTTGGTGATCACGGTGTAGCGCCCGCCCGTGGAGGCCATGGTGCCGGTCAGCGGCCCGGTGGACCAGATGATCTTGTTGTCCGGCGACAGCGGCTCGACCTTGGGGTCGATCTCCGAGATCAGGTACTTGGAGCCCAGGCCGCGCGAGCCCAGGTAGTCGCGCGCCCAGCCCATGTTGAGCGACTCCGGCGTGATGGTGCCGGTGCTGAGGTTGACGCGAAGGAGTTTTCCAGCCCAGGACATGTCGTTTCTCCTATCAGGTGGCGGAAGCCTGGTTGCCGAGCTTGTCGGCCCACTGCTTCATGCGTTCCAGGCCGGTCCAGTTGGCGTCGATGAAGGTGATGGCCCCGGTGGGGCAGGCCTCGGCGCAGGCCGGCTGGCCGCCGCACAGGTCGCATTTCTGCACCTTGCCGGTTTCCTGCACGTAGTTCACGGTACCGAAGGGGCAGGCGATGGTGCAGACCTTGCAGCCCACGCAGGTGGTCTCGTTCACCACCTTGGCGCCGGTCAGCTTGTCGACCGTGATCGCCTCGACCGGGCAGGCGTGCAGGCACCAGGCCTCGTCGCACTGGGTGCAGGTGTAGGGCACCTTCTTGCCGGTGTCGTGAAAGTCGAACACCTTGATGCGCGACCTGGCCGGCGCAAAGACGCCGTAGTTCTCGAAGGAACAGGCCATCTCGCATTGCAGACAGCCGGTGCACTTGTCCGGGTTGATGTGCAACACCTTTTGCATGCGTGCCTCCTTGGGTAGTGGCATCGGCGATGCCTTGCCTATGAACCGGTATGCATAGGCATTGTTGAACTGCGGGCGTACCCGCACCCCAGTGAAAACCCTAGGACAACGACCGTGGCGCTCAGAATTTCTCAGCTTGAGACAGTCGTTGCTACCATGCGCTCATGTCTCCCCTGCCCGTTTTGCGTCCCACCCCGGTAGACCGGCTGCCGCTGATCGAGCAGGCCCGCCGAGCCGTGCTGGGCCACGAGGGCGCCCTAGCGCCCCTGGCGATAGCGCCCTGGATCGAGCGCTCCTGGCGCCGCTGCCTGTCCAGCGGGCAGGCGCCGCAGCAGGCGGTGGGCTTCGAAGCCGTATCGGCCCAGGCCGCCAGGCGCGCCCAGGAGGCCAGCCGCCCGCTGGTGCTGGCGGCAAGGCCGGTGCTCGACCAGCTCATGCGCGCCATGGCCGGCACGCGCTACTTCGCCATCCTGACCGATGCCCAGGGCATCGTGGTCGACGTGAACGGCCCGATAGACCGCGGCGACCGCCGCGCCGACCTGATCGCCCGCGTCGGCGTCGACCTGTCGGAGCGCGCCGTCGGCACCACCGCGATCGGCGCCGCGCTGACCGAGCTGCAGCCGGTCTGGCTGCACCGTGGCGAGCATTTCTTCGCGGCCAACAGCGTCTACAGCTGCGCCGGCGCGCCCCTGTTCGGGCCTCATGGCGACTGCGTGGGCATGCTGGACCTGACCGGCGTGGAGGCCCCCGAACGGCCGGAGTTCAAGCACCTCGTCACGCGCTCGGCGCGCAGCATAGAAAACCAGCTGCTGCTGGGCCGGCCGCATGCGCTGCTGCTGCGCCTGAGCTGGCCGGGTGGCACGGCGGGCGGCGACAGCGACGGCCTGCTCACGCTGGACGCCGAGGGCCGCGTGCTCGGCAGCAACCTGGCAGCACGCCAGATGCTGTCGCTGTCGCCACGGACGGCAGAGGGCGCGCCGCCCCTGCATTGCGCGGACCTGTTCGCCCTGCCCTGGCAGATGCTGTTCGACGGCGCGCGGCAGGCGGCGGCCGCCCTCGAGGCGCCCCTGTGGTCCGGCCTGCGCCTGCAGGTGCTGCCGCTCACGCGGGAAGCGGCGCTGGCCCATGACAGGCACCGTGCCGTCGCGGCGCCCGTGGCGCCCATGCAGCTCAAGGACCTGGAGACCGCGCTGATCCGCAAGGCCGTGGACCAGACGCGCGGCAACGTGGCCGAAGCGGCCCGGGCCCTGGGCATCAGCCGCGCCACCGTGTACCGCAAGATCGGGCGTCCGGGCCGCCGCTAAGCGGGACGTCCACCCTGCCCCCTGAACTCTCAGCCCGGCAGGGCAATGACGACGGCCGATTCGTCCAAGGTCATGGCGATGCGGCTGCCCGAGCGCAGGCCGCTGGCGGGCGGCGCAAACCCCACCAGCTGCAGGCCGGCGTCCAGCGCCGCGGCCACCTCGTCGCCGCTTTGGCCGCGCGAGACGCGGCTGGCCCGCCCCGGCAGGAGGTTGGCCCCAAGCGAGGCCTGGGCGTCGGCCACGCGGCAGACCGTCACCGCCGTGGCCTTGCACAGGGCCAGCACGGGTTGCCCCTCGCGCAGGCCCAGCAGCTCGGCACTTTCACGCGTGATGCGCGACACCAGGACCGCGCCATCCGCCAGTTGCAGCCGCACCCGCATGATCTGCCCCTGGTCTTCGAGCGCCTGCACGGTGCAGGGCAGCTGGTTGCGCATGCTGGTGCGCACCGACAACTGGCTCAGCGCCGGCAGGCCCACGCGGGCCGCGCCCGGCTCCCGCCCCTGCAGACGCGCCAGCACCTCGCTGCGTGCCTGCTCCAGCTGGTCGGCCGCCGCCAGCAGCTGCAGACCGGCCGGCGTGATGCGCGCCCCGCCGCCGCCCGCCCCGCCCACCACCCTCTCGACCAGGGCCACACCCGCGAGGTTGGTCAGCGTGTCGATCGCCTGCCAGGCCGCCTTGTAGCTGACCCCCGCCTCGCGCCCGGCCTGGGAGATGGAGCCGCTGCGCCCCACCAGGCGCAGGATCTCGACGCGCTTGTCCGCGGAGGCGTGGCTGAGGGCCGCGGTGTAGCCGATGGCGGAGGGAGCTTTTGCGGACATGTCGCGATTCTGCACGCCCCCACCCCCGCCCTCGGCCTATGGCGTGCTAGACTTTCGCTATTCAACAAAGTAATAGCGAATCGCCGCCATGTCCGCGCGCCTGCCTCGCCTGCTCAGCGCCCTGCTGGGCCTGGCCCTGTCCGCCGCACTGCACGCCGAGGTCGTGCAGGTCGCCGTCGCCGCCAACTTCAGCGCGCCGATGAAGGCCCTCGCGGCCGACTTCGAGAGGGACACGGGCCACCAGGCCCAGCTGTCGTTCGGCGCCACCGGCAAGTTCTACGCGCAGATCAAGAGCGGCGCGCCGTTCGACCTGTTCCTGGCCGCGGACGACGAGACGCCGGCGCGGCTGGACAAGGAAGGCGACGCCCTGCCCGGCAGCCGCTTCACCTATGCCACCGGCAGGCTGGTGCTGTGGTCGGCCCGGCCCGGCTACGTGGATGCCAAGGGCGAGGTGCTGAGGAAGAACGAATTCAAGAGCCTTGCGCTGGCCGCGCCCAAGCTGGCGCCCTATGGCGCGGCGGCAGTCGAGACGCTGGCGCAGCTGGGCCTGCTGGCCAGCCTGCAGCCCAAATTCGTGCAGGGCGAGAGCATAGGGCAAGCCTTCCAGTTCGTGGCCAGCGGCAACGCCGAGCTGGGCTTCGTCGCGCTGTCGCAGGTCTACGAAGGCGGCAAGATCAAGAGTGGCTCGGCCTGGATCGTGCCGGCGCAGCTGCATGCCCCGCTGCGCCAGGATGCGGTGCTGCTGGCCCGCGCCAGGGGCAACAAGGCCGCGGCGGCCCTGCTCGCCTACCTCCGAACCGACAAGGCCAGGGCGCTGATCCGCGCCTACGGCTACGAGGTGTAGCCTTGCCGGATCAAGCCGCCTGGGGCGCCGTCGCCCTGACCCTGAAGCTCGCGGGGCTGACCACGCTGATCCTGCTGCTGCTGGGCACGCCGCTGGCCTGGTGGCTGGCGCGCACGCGCTCCTGGATCAAGGGCCCGGTCGGCGCGCTGGTGGCGCTGCCGCTGGTGCTGCCGCCCACGGTGCTCGGTTTTTACCTGCTGGTCACGCTGGGACCGCAGGGGCCGCTGGGCCAGCTGACGCAGGCCCTGGGCCTGGGACTGCTGCCGTTCAGCTTCGCCGGCCTGGTGCTGGGCTCGGTGCTGTACTCGCTGCCCTTCGTGGTGCAGCCGCTGCAAAATGCCTTCGAGGCCCTGGGCGAGGGACCGCTGGAGGCCGCGGCCACGCTGCGCGCCTCGCCGCTAGACAGCTTCTTCAGCGTGGCGCTGCCGCTGGCCCGCCCCGGCTACCTGACGGCCACCGTGATGGGCTTTGCCCACACCGTGGGCGAGTTCGGCGTGGTGCTGATGATGGGCGGCAACATCCCGGACAAGACGCGCGTGGTCTCGGTGCAGATCTACGACCACGTCGAGGCGCTGGAATACGCCCAGGCCCATTGGCTGGCGGGCGGCATGGTGGCGTTCTCCTTCCTGGTGCTGCTGGCGCTGTACGCGTTGAACCCGACCGGGCGCCGCCGCCCTGGCCGCTGACGAGCCCATGAACGGCATCCAGGCCCGCTTCGAGATCGCCCGCCCCGGCTTCACGCTGGACCTGGCGCTGGACCTGCCAGGCCGCGGCGTCAGCGCGCTGTTCGGCCCCTCGGGCTGCGGCAAGACCACCTGCCTGCGCGCCATGGCCGGGCTCGAACGCGCGCGCGGCGGCTGGCTGCGCGTCGACGGCGAGGTCTGGCAGGACGAGGCGCGGGGGCATTTCCTGCCCACCCACAGGCGGCCGCTGGGCTATGTGTTCCAGGAGGCCAGCCTGTTTCCGCACCTCAGCGTGCGCGGCAACCTCGCCTACGGCATGAAGCGCGTGCCCCAGGCGCAGCGCCGGGTGTCGCTGGCGCAGGCCGTCGATCTGCTGGGGCTGGCCCCGCTGATGGACCGCCAGTCCGGCACGCTGTCGGGCGGCGAGCGCCAGCGCGTCGCCATCGCGCGGGCCCTGGCCACCAGCCCGCGGCTGCTGCTGCTCGACGAGCCGCTGGCCGCGCTCGACGCGCCGCGCAAGGCGGAAATCCTGCCCTACCTGGAGCGGCTGCATGGCGAGCTCGACATGCCCGTGCTGTACGTGAGCCACGCCCTCGACGAGGTGGCCAGGCTGGCCGACCACTTGGTGCTGATGGCGTCCGGGCGCGTGGTCGCCAGCGGCCCCACCGGCGAGCTGCTGACGCGCCTGGACCTGCCGCTGGCCCATGGCGACACGGCTGCCGCCGTGATCACGGGCCGGGTGCGCGACCACGATGCCCGCTACCACCTGACCTGCGTGGACTTCGCCGGCGGCAGCCTGCGGCTGCCGAGCACGCAGCCGCGGCCGACCGGCCAGACCCTGCGCCTGCGGGTGCAGGCGCGCGACGTGAGCCTGGCCCTGCAGGCGCAAAGCGGCACCAGCATCCTGAACGTGCTGCCGGCCAGGGTGCTGTCGCTGAGCGAGGACAGTCCCGGCCAGACCATGGTGGCGCTGGACCTGGGCGGCGCGCGCCTGCTGGCGCGGCTCACGCGGCGCTCGGTCGATGCGCTGGCACTGGCGCCCGGCATGCCGGTCCACGCCCAGATCAAGGGCGTGGCGATTCTGGATTAGGTCCTTACGTCGGACCGCGTCGCCACGTAGATGTGCCAGACCGCGATGAACATCGCCCCGATCGCCGGGCCCAGGATGAAGCCGTTGATGCCGAACGACGCAAGGCCGCCGAAGGTGGTGATCATCACGACGTAGTCCGGCATGCGCGTGTCCTTGCCGACCAGCAGGGGGCGCAGCACGTTGTCGACCAAGCCGATCACGAGCACGCCGTAGGCCACCAGGGCGACGCCCTGCCAGAGCGCGTCCGTCATGAAGAAATAGATCGCGACCGGCACCCACACCAGCGCGGCGCCGAAGGCCGGCAGCAATGACAGCAGGGCCATCACCACGCCCCACAACAAGGCCGCGCTGACGTCCAGGAACCAGAAGGCGAGGCCGCCCAGCACGCCCTGGATGGCGGCCACCAGCAGACTGCCCTTGATCGTCGCCCGGATCACCGTGCTGAACTTGTCGAGCAACTCCTGCTTGTGCTGTGGCGCCAGCGGGATCGCCCGCCGCACGGCACGCACCACGCCGTCGCCATCGCGAATCAGAAAGAACGCGAGGTACAGGGTGATGAAAAGGCTGACCATGAACGCGAAGCCGTCCTGACCGATGCTGAGCGCGTGGGTCGCGATGAACTGGCTGCCTTGTGCCAGCGCCGCGGCCAAGCGGCGCTGCAAGGTGCCGAAATTGGCCAGCCCCAAGCGCTCGAGCAGCGCCAACATCCAGTCCGGCAGTGCGAGGAACACCCCGTTGAAATAGCGCGTCGGATTCCACTCGCCCGACTGTATTCGTTCGTAGACCAGGGACGCTTCGCGCGCCACCGAGGCGGTGACGAGCGCAAAGGGAAGGACCACGATCAGCAGCGCGATCAGCAGCGTCAGCAGCGCTGCCGGTGTGCGCCACTGGTTCAGCCGAGGCAGCAGCCGTCGGTACACGGGCACGAACAACAGGGCGATGATCGAACCCCACAGGATGGTCCCGTAGAACGGCAGCAGGACCCAGCCGAAGGCGAGAGAGACGGCCACCAGCAGCAGCCAAAGCGCCCGATTCTGCTGGGACTCGGCGGCGCTGTCATCCGATGGGTTCATGGGCGTTCAACCCGTGAGCGGACGGGTGCTGCGTCACTGGACGATGTGCGCACGGCTTCCCAGGCCCTCGGCAGCAAGGCGCCTTGCGTCACCTGTCCTTGCCTCGCTCGTCACCCTTGTCCTTGTCGCGCTCCTTCTCCCGCCCCTTGTCCCGCCTGGGTTCCTGCGCCGCGCCCCTGCCCTGCTGATGATCGTCCTGGCGGGACGCCGGTGCCCGATGCTCACGCCGGCCGGCCTCCTGCGGTGGCCCCGAGCGCGCGTCGGCGGGTGCGCCCTGCTGGCGCGGCGAGGGCGAGGAGCGCTGCTCATCCTGCCTCGCACGTCTCTCCTCCGGTGTCCCTCGCTTTCCCCCCTGATCAGGCGCGGGCCCTGGTTGCAAGGCCCGCTCCTGGTAATGCTGCCGCACGACGGCCTCACGCGGCTGGTAACGGTAACGCTGGCTGTGCAGCGCCCTCTGGTCCTGCTCCGCCTGGGGATAGCGATCCCCCGAGTACTGCCGCTGGTAGGCCGGCAGCGGCGCGGGCGCCGGCACGGAACGGCGGCTCCACTGCTCCCATCCGCTTCGACGCTGCTCCCATTCAGGGCCCCAGTGCTGGCCCCAGCGGGGCGGCGCATCGGGACGCCATCCACGGAAGTACCCGGGTGGGCTGCGGTAGTAGCGCACGGGGACTCGCAGCACATACACCGGCACATACTCTGGTGCCACCAGCCCCCAGGGGCCGTTGTACCAGGAGCTCGCGTACCAGCGGTCCGACTGGTACACCCAGTAAAGGCCATCGTAGAAGAAGAAATTCGCCTGCAGCCGCGGCGCGTAGTAGACCGGATAGCCCGGCACCCTGACGAGCTGCGGGTAGACCGGCAGGTTGATCCCGATGCTGACGCCGGGCATCCCGATGCCAATGCCGACGCTGACCTGAGCCAGGGCCGACGTCACCGAGCAAAACAGCATCCACAGCACAATGAGTACGTAGCGCATTTTCTTTCCTCCAGTTGGGTCGCTCGCGTCGACAGGTGGTCAACAGACAAGCGACATGCTCGCCGGATACGCCTCGGGCAACCTGGCCACAGACCGCGCGCGTGCGCCGCGCTGACCGCCCTGCGGCATGGCGCCCTTGGGGCCCTTCAGCCGCGCCCGCCGCCAATGACACGAACCAGTATCACCACGACCGCGATGACCAACAAGACATGAATGAATCCGCCCATGGTGTATGAGCTCACAAGGCCCAGAAGCCAAAGGACAATCAGGATGACGGCGATGGTTCCGAGCATTTCGCTTCTCCTTCTGCCATGACTTTTCGAAACGCAAAACAAGCGGCTCACGGCGACCTGGCTAGTCTTGGCGCGACTGCGCTACGTCTCAGCTGCACCCGGCGTCGGTCGTCGGTCCGGCCACGGGCCGGCGCGAAATGCGCATGCCGTCGGCGGCGGGTCTCTGCCTCTTCGTGCACGAACGCCGGCCACCGCTCCAACAGGGTCCCTGTCGCAGATGCGGTCTGTGCGCCATGACACAGGGCACCGGCGTCAGCTCGACCGGCGTCACGCGAAAGCTCCTCATACCCATACTCGTTCAAAGACAGCCAAGATGCAACCTGCACCGCTCGAAAAAAATCATCGGCGTCGACCCAGATCACGCCAAAGGGCAGAAACAAGGGTCTCCAAGGATTTCGGTCCCAACTTCCGCTTGCCGGTCGAGCTTGCGCCGACTATGGTTGTAACAGGAGGAAGGGTCCCTCACAACGCGGTCGGACCTGGGTGCCTGACAAGCAACAAAGGAGATTCACCATGCAAATTCGCACAGTTCTCGCGGCCGTCGTTGCCGCTGTGGCCCTTCTCACCGCCACGGGTTGCGCGGTGACGCGTGGTCAGGAAACCGTTGGCGCCTACATCGACGACACGGCCATCACCACGGCGGTGAAGGCACGCTTTGTCGAAAACAAGGATGTCGCGGCCTCATCGATCAGCGTGGAGACGCTGAACGGTACCGTGATGCTGTCCGGCTTTGCCAAGAACGCCACGGAGAAGAGCACCGCTGAGAGCATCGCCAGATCGGTCAAGGGTGTGAAGGCGGTCAGGAACGAGATCGCCATCCGTCCGTGATGTCTGTGCCGGACTTGGCGCCGTGATGCTTCAAGGCACCCTTGAAAGGGGCTTCGTATGAACTGGGATCGCATTCAAGGGAACTGGAAGCAAGTGGCTGGCAAGGCCAAGGAGCAGTGGGGCAAGCTGACCGATGACGACCTCGACGTCGTCGCGGGTCGGCGCGACCAGCTCACCGGCAAGATCCAGGAGCGCTACGGCGTCGCCAAGGAGGAAGCCGAGAAGCAACTGGCGGAGTGGGAACGCAAGGCGAGCGACGCCTGGTTCACCGACGACTGAGGCCCCGCGTTCGACGCGGATCGGTCGCTGTCGTCGCACGGCGACGGTGTGGGACCTGCTTTGCGGCGTGCGCTGATCCGGCGGCGTCATTGGTTGCTGGCTGCAAGCGTGTCCCAAGGAGGCATCATGCAGACGCAAGCTTTCCGCTCTCGGGTTTTCACCCTGGTGGTTTTCCTCGCCCTGTCGGCATTCGGCGGCTGGGCCCATGCCGATCCGCCTTCGCGCGTGGCGCGCCTGGGCTACCTGAGCGGCACGATCAGCTTCTCGCCCGCAGGAGAAGACGACTGGGTGCAGGCCTCCCTCAATCGGCCGCTGACCACCGGCGACCGCCTGTGGGCGGATGCGGGCGCCCGGGCGGAAATCCAGGTCGGCGGCGCCATGATTCGCATGAACGCCGGTGCCGGCGTCTCCGTTCTCAATCTCGATGACCGCATCGCCCAGCTGCAACTGACGCAGGGCACGTTGAATGTCCGCGTGCGCCGTCTGGAGCCCGGCCAGGTGTTCGAGCTTGACACGCCGAATCTCGCCCTGACGCTGCGTCAGCCCGGTGAGTTCCGGATCGAGGTGGATCCCGACGCCGACACGACGACGATCGTCTTGCGCAGCGGTCATGCCGAGGTGTACGGTGAGGACGCGTCGTATGTCCTCGATCCGCAGCAGGGGTATCGCTTCACGGGAACCCGCTTGCGCGACTTCCGGTATGTCGATGCGCTGCGTTTCGACGAATTCGATCGCTGGTCGGGCGATCGCGACCGCCGCTACGACAACTCGGCCTCCGCCCGCTATGTCTCGCCCGACCTGGTCGGCTACCAGGACCTTGACGAGAACGGCAGCTGGCGGGTCGACGCGATCTACGGCAACGTCTGGATTCCCCATCGCGTGGCCGTCGGGTGGTCGCCTTACCGCGACGGACACTGGGCGTGGATTGACCCCTGGGGCTGGACCTGGGTGGATGACGCGCCCTGGGGTTTCGCCGTGTCCCACTACGGGCGCTGGGCGCATGTTCGCGGCACCTGGGCCTGGGTACCCGGCCCCGTGCGCACCCGTGCCTACTACGCGCCGGCACTGGTGGTGTTCGTGGGCGGGGCCAACTTCCGGATCAGCATCTCCATCGGCAATGTCGGTGGCGTCGCCTGGTTTCCGCTGGGGCCGCGCGAGGTCTACCGACCCGCCTATCCGGTAAGCCGGGGCTATTTCGAGAACATCAATCGCAGCAACACGATCGTCAACACCACCATCATCAACAACACCTACAACAACCTGAACGTGACCCAGGTCGTCTATGTCAACCAGCAGGTGCCCGGCGCCGTCATCGCCGTGCCGACGACCGCGTTCGTGCAGGCGCAACCGGTGTCCAGGACGGCTGTAGTGGTGTCGCGGGACATGATGGCCGGTGGCTCGGTGGCGGTCGTTCCGCCGGTGGCGCCGACGGAGAAAAGCGTGCGCGGCGCCGCCACGCAGGGCGACAAGCCGCCGGCCCGGGTGTTCGAGCGGCCTGTCGTCGCCCGCACCGCCCCCCCGCCAGCGCCGGTCGGGTTCGCGGCACAACAGCCGCGACTGGCAGCCCGGCCGGGCCAACCACTCGACGAGGCCGAGCGCAAGGCGTTGAAACCGGCGGCGCCAGCGCCCGTCGTCAAAGTGGTCACGCCGACCCAGGAAGCCGTACCTGCCTTGCGTCCACCGGCGGCGGAGCCGGGTGGCCGGCCGGGTGACTCACGCGAAAGATCCGATGAGCGAAGGCCGCCCACGAGACCCTCGGTGTCCGGCGCACCGACCCCAGGCGTCGCCCCGCCACCAGCAGCACCGCCTGCACCGGCCGTGCAACCACCGGAACCACGGGCAAGGCCCGAGGGGCCGCATGGACAGAGAGAGCAGCGCGAGCCGCCGGCCACGGAGCCGCGCGTGGTAGTGCCACCGCAAGTGACGCCACCCGAATCAGCCGATCCGCGAAGGTCTCAACGGGCAAGACCCGAGCCTGCCCCGGCCGACAGGCAAGCTGAACCCCGTCCACCTCTTGCCGTGCCGACACCTGCGCCCCAACCGGCGCCCAAGGAGCAGCCGCGTGCCCAGGACACACCGCCTGCACCGGCCGCGCAAGCACCGGAGCCACGCGCAAGACCCGAAGGACCCCGGGGACAAAGAGAGCAGCGCGAGCCAGCGGCCACGGAACCACGCACGGCAGCGCCGCCGCCGCAAGTCGCGCCAACAACCGAATCGATCGATCCGCGACGGCCGAAACGAACGAGACCCGAGGCCGCCCCCGCGGCCGACAGCCAAGCCGAACCGCGTCCGCCGCTTGCCACGCCGACACCCCCTTCATCGAAACCTGAACCGGCACCAAGGGCGCAGCCGCGTGTTCAGGAACCCAGGTCGGCGGCCAGCCGGGCGGCTGACAGGAAGAGGGAAATCGAAGAGCGGGAGCGCGAAGAGAGGATCCGCCTGCAAAGACCGTGACACGCCAGGGCGACGGACTGCGGCAGGCGATCCACTCTCAACCAGGAGCCTCACATGGGCAACAAGATCGTCACCGAAGCAGACCGTCAACGCACCCCCGCGCCCAAGCCGCTGCAGGGCCTGAGCCTGCCTACCCCCGGCCGTGGCCAGCGCATCAGCCGCGAGCGCGGCTCCGCCACCCGCAGCAAGAAAAACCCGGGCAAGCGCTCTCACAAAGGCGGTTGATTCGAGAACGCGGAGACGGCCAGCGTTGCCCTGGGGCGGCCGGGCCGCTATTCGTCATCGTCCCAGTGCAGCTTGTGCAGCAGTCGGTGCAGCACGGGGATGAACACGAGACCTGCCGCGACGATGAAGATCAGGCCGGCGTACAAGGCATACAGCGCGGCAAACACCTTCCCGCCGTCCGTGGCCGGCACATCGACCGGCCCCATGCCACCGAGCAGCATGGCGCTGTTCAGGAACGCATCGCGCCAGGGCAGATCTTCAAAGTGGCCGTAGCCCGCCATGCCCAGCACAAGAGAACCCAGCAGCAGGCCGACGGCGCCGGCAATGTGCAGCGCGAGACGCCGCAGGAAATGCGTGCGCGGCAACGGCGGGGACTTGAGCGATTCGTACATGCGATGTCTGGTCGAGGCACCCGCCCGAAAAGCGCCACCATAGCCGCTCTGCCTTGCTTACTTCTTGTCGCGCCTGGCTTCGTCCTGAATGCTTTCACCCGTCTTTTCTATCTGCTCTCCGACCTTCTGGGCGGCCTTGTCGACCTTCTCGCCGGCTTGTTCAACCGCCTTGTCGATTTCCTTGCCGGCCTTCTCTGCCGAGCCTTCCTGCTTCTGGCAGCCGGAGACCGCGAGCAGCAACGCGGTCAGCGCCACGGCCGTACGGACGGTTTCACCAAGTTTCATCATCTTGACCTCCTGGTAAGCCACGAACCTGCGCACCCGGCGCATCGCGCCTCGATCACTTCCTAGTCTTGTCGATCTCGTGGCCGATGATGCCGCCGACCGCGGCACCACCGAGGGTTCCCGCCGTGCTGCCGCCCGTCAGGACGGAGCCACCCACCGCACCAACGCCCGCGCCGATGGCGGTGTTCTTCTCCTGTTGCGTCATGCCGGCACAACCGGCCACCATGGCGGCGGTCAACGCGCCGAGCGCGAATCTGTGCATCGTTTTCATGGAATCACCTCTATCTCGAACATCATGTTGCCGTGGCTCCGTCTTTCGGCGATTGCCACGGGTCTATAGGTCAAAGTGATCGCGGACACGGTTCACGTTTTCCTGTTTTCAAGTCTAGGCAATCCTGCCTGACTTGCGCGCGGCCGAGATAGTCTCCCTGTCGGCCTGAACGTCATTCCTCGCCACGCCATTCATCCGCAACCCCAAACAGCCGCCCTTCGAGCGGTACGCCGGACCCTGATCCGCCGACTCGCTCACAGCCAGTACGCCCAGGCCCGGGCGAACAGCTCCTTGAGGCGCAGGTGGAGCGGGCGGCGCTCCCACTGCGCCAGCGTGATGGCGTCGGACGCCGCCAGGTCCTTGTCGAACATCGCCTGGACCTGGCTGCCAAACTCGGTTCCCAGCACCACCGCGTTCAGCTCATGGTTGTGCAGAAAGCTTCGCCAGTCGAGGTTGGTCGACCCCACCGTCGCCCACACGCCATCGACCAGGGCCGTCTTGGCATGCAGGATCACCCCGTGCCTCTCGTAAATCTTGACACCTGCTCGCAGCAGTTGCTCGTAGTAGCCGCGCCCGGCGTGGAACACCAGCCAGGAGTCGGTTCGGCTGGGCAGGATCAGCTTCACGTCGACGCCGCGCCCCGCGGCCGCCTCGAGCGCGGCGAGCAGCTGCGGGTCGGGGACGAAGTAGGCGTTGGTCAGGTACACGCTGGTCTCGGCGCTGCCGATGGCCGAGAGCAGCGTGGCATAAATCAGGCTGTAGGGCTCTTCGGGCGAGCTGCCGATGGCGCGCACCACCTGCCGCCCGACGCCCTCGAGCTGAGGAAAGTAATTCTTCGCTGCCAGCGGATCGCCCTTCTGACTTGCCCAGGTCGCAAGGAACAGCTTTTGCAGCTCGGCCACCACCGGCCCCTGAAGCTTCAGGTCGGTGTCACGCCAGGCCGGCGTACCGACGCGCCGGGCGCGGTCGCGCGCGCCCTGGCTGAACGAGCCGCCGGAGTAAACGCTGCTGATGTTGATGCCGCCCAGGAACGCCGTGCGTCCGTCGACGATCAGCAACTTGCGGTGGTCGCGCTGATTCAGCGCCCAGTCCTTGCGCGCCGCCAAGGGATTGACGGGATTGAATTCGAGCACCTTGATGCCGTTGTCCATCAGCCGCTGGAAGAAGGCCGCCGGGGTGCTGAAGGTACCTGCGCTGTCACGGATGAGATTGACCTGCACGCCTTGCCGCTGCTTGTCGATCAGGGCCTGGGCAAGGCTCTGTCCGACCTCGTCGTCGTCCAGGATGTAGGTCTCCATGTTGATGTGGTCCTGGGCCGCCGAGATGGCTTCGAACATCGCCCGGTAGGTGGCCGGGCCGTCCTGCAGCAGCTGCACCTGGTTGCCGGTGGTCAGCGGGCTGCCAACGATGGACTCCTCGAGCGCCAGGTGCCGGGCGAAGATGTCGGTGTCCTGGCCGCCGCTGCGCAGGCGCTCGAGAATGGCCTTGCTCTGCGCCGCCGACAGCGGGCCGCGCGCCCCTTCCAGCTGCACGGGCGGGCCCGGACGCCGGGCCAGGTCGGGGACAATGACCGGCAGACTGGCGCAGCCGGCCAGGACGGCCAGGCAAAGCAGCCCGAACAGGCGCAAGGCCAGCCCATGGCAGGCACGCCACGGTCGACTCGACAACCTCATGTTCAGCGCCCCTTGGCTCAATGTTGGGAAGTCACGCGCCAGACCACATCGCATGCCGTCCATCGGGCTCGCGAACGCGGTCGAACTCCTCCGGCTGCGCGGCTGACACCGACCGTCACAGCCGCCCCGTCAATACCAGCACAAGGAGCACGATCAAGATCAGGCCCAACACACCACTGGGCGCATAGCCCCAGCTTCGGCTATGCGGCCAGGTCGGGATGACGCCGACCAACATCAGGATCAGAACGATCAACAGTATGGTTCCCAGACTCATGACTTTCTCCTTGAAATAAGGGGTGAGTGGGAGGCGCTCGCGGAGGCTGGAGCCAGCGAATGGAGCGACAGGAATAAGGGAAACTGGGCGACAATGGGTTTGCCATCCGACAAGCGCTCGCGCTTCTTGCGGCGAGTCGCCAGCATCAGCACCGGACGGTTCATGGCGAATCCTTTCAAACCGAAAAATCTTCGCCTGGACAGCCTCGAGCGCTCTGCGCACCTGCCGGAACGACTTGGCACGCCACGCTCGCCATCTGCACAGCATGAGCGCCCGCCACGCACAGTTCTGTGCGCTGTCGAACACAGAAGACCACTTTCCGCAGCGGATGACCGAGAACTTCGCCCTTGCGTTCGCAGTGCCTGCGCCGCAACTCATGGGCTGGCACCACCATCGCCCCCGGCGGGACCACGGCCCGCACCTGCGTGTCACTCTGACCCATCGAAGCGATCCGCGCGACCACGGCGCCCCAGCCGCCATCGCTGCGTTCGCCACCGAACAGACGACCACCCGGCCGCTCCATACCTTGGTTTCGCCAGTCCTCAAACCCGTCCGCCGCCGCATTCCGCGGTCCCGGGAGTGGCCCTGGCCCGTAACCTTTCTCCAGCTTCCACCGGAGTCGACATGATTCAGATTCGCAAGGGTCAGGCACCGGCACCGCTCACGCGTGCGGAGTTCAGTGTTCGGTTCCGTGCGACCTTCAACGACCCGGCGTTCCGCGCCGAAGACCCCTCCATTGCGCGGCTCGAAGAGATCGCCTGGGCAGCCTACACCGGGGGCCGCAAGGCCCCCTTCACGCAGAAGGCCGGCCCCGGCTACCACGATCCGGACTACGAGCTGTCCACCGAGTGGCTGGCCACCAAGCAGCGCATCGACGAGGCGCAGCGGCGCCAGGCCGACCCCGCGAGTCCGTCCCGGGTGTTGCTGGTCTGCGGATCGGCGCGCAACGACGGAACTTGTCCGGGCGAGATCTCCAAGACCTTCCGGCTGTTGGAGATCGCCCGCGAAACGCTGGAGCAGGCGGGCATCCAGTCCGACGTGCTGGACCTGAGCTGGACCACCTCCGAATACGGCCGGCATATCCACCCTTGCAAGGGCTGCGTGTCGACGGCGATGCCTCTGTGCCACTGGCCCTGCAGTTGCTATCCCCATTATTCGCTCAACCAGATCAACGACTGGATGGCCGAAATCTACGAGCGCTGGGCTGCGGCCCATGCGGTGATCATCGTCTCGCCGGTGTACTGGTACCAGAGCCCCAGCCCCTTGAAGCTGATGATCGACCGCCTGGTGTGCGCCGATGGAGGCAACCCCGACCCCACTTCGACTGGGGGCAAGCAGGCCGGCAAGGCGAAAGAGCTCGAGATGGCCGGATGGGACTATCCACAGCACCTGGCAGGGCGGGCCTACGGGCTGATCGTGCACGGGGATGTGGCCGGTATCGAAGGCTCGCGCCGCGCCCTGTCGGACTGGCTCGACTGGATGGGCTTCATCGACGCGGGGACTCAGGCACGACTGGATCGCTACATCGGCTACTACGAGCCCTACGCGACCAGCCATGACACGCTGGACCGGGATCAGGCCGTACAGGAAGAAGCGCGCAATGTGGCGCGCGCGGTAGCGAAGGCCGTGGCCGAGTTGCGTGCCGGCCGGCTGCAGGCAGTGCAGCCGAAGCTGTCTCGTCCGCGCCCCAAATGAGGCCATGGCGCCCGCAATCGGCATGGGCCGCTGAAACGGCGCCCGGTCAGCGCGCGAGGACGAAGTCGATGAACCCGCGCTCCACGGAGGTGGACACGAGCTTCACGCGCAGTGGCTGGCCCACCTTGAGCGCGGGCAGGTCGCCGGTCAGCCTGCCTTCGGCCGGCGGCTCGAAGATCCGCACCCAGGTGCCCTTGTCGCTGCTGCCGGTGACGACGCCGTCGAAGCGCTGGCCGATGCGCGAATGCAGCAGCAGCGCCGCCTCCGACTTGCGCAGCTGGCGCTCCACCTTCTGCGCGGCGTCCTCCTGCGCGGTGCAGTGCGCGGCCAGTTCATCCAGTTCGTCGTTGGAGTAGGGTGGCTTCACCCCCGCCAGCACCGCCTTCAGCAAGCGCAGCGTGATCAGGTCGGGGAAGCGGCGGTTCGGCGCGGTGGAGTGCATATAGTCCTGGACCGCCAGGCCAAAGTGGCCGATGGGCGGGCCGCCGGGGCGCTCCACCACGTACTCGCCCGAGCCCATCAGCTTCACGATCACCAGCGACAGGTCGGGAAAGCGCAGCGGGTCGGTCCTGTGCTGCCGGGCAAGAAAGGCCTCCAGGGCCCTTGCGTCGGGCTGGCCGGGCAGCGTCACGCCGTAGGCTTGCGCCACCTCCGCGATGCGCAGCCAGCGTTCCGGTGAGCGCACCACCCGGCGCAGCGAGACGCCACCCTGCGCCGCCAGGAAGCGGGCGGTGCAGCCGTTGGTGGCAATCATCAGCTCCTCGATCAACTGACGCGCCCGGTTCTGCGGCTGCTGCCGGATGTCGGCGATGCGCTCACCTTCGAACAAGGCGCGCGGCTGGAAGGTCTCGAATTCCAACGAGCCCTGTGCGCGCCGCAGCACCCGCAGTTTCTGGGCCAGCTCGTCCTGCATCCGTAACTGTGCATTCATGCCCGCGATGCGGCGCGCCGCCGCGGGCAGCTCGCCCTCGCCTTCGATCCAGGCCGACACAGCGTCGTAGGCCAGTTGTGCCTTGTTGCGCACCCGGGCGCGGTAGATGGCTGAACGGGTCAGCATGCCGTCGTCCGTGAAATCCATCTCACTGACCAGGGCCAGCCGGTCCTCGTCGGGATTCAACGACGTCAGGTCGGTGGACAGGCGCTCGGGCAGCATCGGGAACACGCGGGCCGAGGTGTAGACCGAGGTCGTGTTGATGCGCGCATGCTCGTCGATCGGCGTGCCCTTTTTCACCAGGGCGTCGACATCGGCCACCGCCACGAAGATACGCACCCCACCCCGGGCGAGCGCCTCGCTGACCGTGAGCTGGTCCAGGTCGCGCGAATCGTCGTTGTCGATGGAACACCAGGGCTGCGCGGTGAGATCGCGGATGCTGGCGTCCACCTCCTGCGCCGGGCCGGTGAACTGGGTCAGCTGCTGCTGCACCGCGGAGGGGAACTCGGGCTCCAGCCCCCGGCTGAACATCGCCCAGGCGGCAATCGTCGCCAGATCGGCACGGTGATTGGTCGACGGATGGTCCATTTGCGCCCCGCTTGGTTGCCGCTCCGCCCTATTGTGCGCGCACGGCGGCTTCTGCGACCATGCCGGGAGAGCCCCTCGCGGGAACCCAGGTGGGCGAGGTGTGGCCGTCCTGGACCTGTTTAATTGCCGGCGTTCGGGAAGAACAGCTGCTCGCCGGCGATCTTGTAGGCCGCAATCGCGGCCTGGCCGGCCGGCGAGACCACCCAGTCGGCGAACTTCTGCGCCTCGGCCAGCTTGACCTGCGGATGCCGGGCCGGGTTGACCACGATCACGCCATAGGGGTTGGACAACCGGTTGTCGCCCTCCACCAGCACCGCGAGGTCGGCGCGGTTCTTGAAATTGAGCCAGGTGCCGCGGTCGGCCAGCACATAGGCGCCGCTCGAGGCCGCGATATTGAGCGCCGGCCCCATGCCGCAGCCGCAGGCCTTGTAGCCCGCACCCGGCTTGTCGGCCAGGCCGGCCAAGGCCCAGAAGCGCAGTTCGGCCGCGTGCGTGCCGCTCTTGTCGCCGCGCGAGACGAAGGCGGCCTGGGCCGCGCTGAGCTTCTTCAGCGCCGCGACGATGTCCCGGCCCCTCGTGCCCGCCGGATCGCCCTTGGGCCCGATCAGCACGAAGTCGTTGTACATCACTGCCCGGCGCTGCAGGCCGAAGCCCTCGGCGACGAACTTCTCCTCGGCCGCGGGGTCGTGCACGAACACCACGTCGGCGTCGCCGCGGCGCGCCATGTCCAGGGCCTGGCCCGTGCCCAGCGCCACCACCTTGACCTCGATGCCGCTGGCCTTCTTGAACTCGGGCAGCAGGTGGCCGAACAGCCCCGACTGCTCGGTCGAGGTGGTCGAGGCCACGACGATGCTCTGCGCCGACGCGGCCATGGAAACGGCCCACAGCAGTGCGACGCTCCCCCACTTCGCCAGGGACGAAGGCCTGAAACCCCTGAAAACGCTCACAAGGACTCTCCTTTGACAAACAAATGGGCTTGCGGATGGCTAGCTTGCAGCAGCGTCCGGTCGAAGAACCGCTCCACGGGCAGGTCGGCCAGCACCCGCCCCTGCTCCAGGTAGATCACGCGGCTGGCCAGGCGCTTGACCTGGCCCAGGTTGTGGCTGGCGAACACCAGGCTCATGGCCGGACCATCCGCCTCGCCGCGCGCAAAGCTCTCCACCAGGGCCTCGACCTCGCGCTTGGCATGCGGGTCCAGGCTGGCCGTGGGCTCGTCGAGCAGCAGCAGCTCGGGGCGCAGCGCCCAGGCGCGCGCCAGCGCCAGGCGCTGCTGCTGGCCGCCCGACAGGGCCCGGGCATTGCGCGAGGCCAGCTCGGCCAGGCCCACGCGCGCCAGCGCCGCGACGGCGCGCGTGCAGGCCTCGCGCCAGGGCAGGCCCTGAAGCCACAGGCCCAGCGCCAGGTTGTTGCGGGCGCTGCTGCGCAGCATGTGCGGCCGCTGGAACAGCATGGCCTGGCGTACGGCCCGGTCGCGCCACACCTGCCCGGCGCTGGCCGGCAGCAGGCCGTGCAGCAGGCGCAGCAGAGTGCTCTTGCCGCTGCCGTTGGCGCCCACCAGGGCCACGCGCTGGCCGCGCTCCACGGTCAACGACAGATCCGCGAGCGCCGTCACGGCGCCCAGGCGCACCGACACCTGCTCGAGCCGCACCAGTGGCTCGGGCAAGGCACATGCCGGCGTCGTCGGGCCCGAAGCATGCGGCAGGGCCCTCACGCGGTCAGCCCCCGCGTCAGGTCGATCACGCTGCCGTCCCGTCGCTCGCGCCAGCGCCGCAGCAAGCCGATCAGGCCGTTGAGCACCAGCACCACGGCCATCAACACCCCCCCCAGGCCCAGCGCCAGCGGCAGGTCGCCCTTGCTGGTCTCCAGCGCAATGGCCGTGGTCATCACGCGGGTGAAGCCCTCGATGTTGCCGCCCACGATCATCACCGCGCCCACCTCCGAGATGGCCCGGCCAAACGCAGCCACCCCCACCGTCAGCAGCGCGTAGCGCTCGTCCCAGGCCAGCAGCAGGCTGCGCAGCAGCGGCCTCGCCCCCAGGGATCGCAGTTGTTCGCCGTGGGCCCGCTCGGCATCCTCCACCAGCTGCCGGGTCAAGGCCGTGACCACGGGCAGCACCAGCACCACCTGGGCCATGACCATGGCCGGGAAGCTGAACATCCACCCTAGAAAGCCGAGCGGGCCCGAGCGTGACAGCAACAGGTAAATCAAAAGGCCGACCACCACCGAAGGCAGGGCCAGCAAGGCATTCAGCGCCGTCAGCACGGCTTCGCGCCCGGCAAAGCGGGCCACGCCCAGCCAGGCGCCGGCCGCCAGGCCGAAGCCAAAGGCGAACGCACAGGCCGTGGCGCTGACGGCCAGTGAGCGCCCGACGATGGTCCACAGGACCGGGTCGAGCGAGGTGATCAAGGCCAGCGCTGTCAGGGCGCTGTCGGAAAAAGTGTTCATACAGCAGGGGAACAGCCTGCCGATGCTAACCGTTGAAGTCCCGGTATCGCATAGGGGAAGTCGAGCTATGAAGCGCCGTGCATAGCCCGGTCCCGGCCGCCGCTTCAGGCACACTCGGTGCCGTGCACAAAGTCGACCTCTCCTACGCGCTGGCCGCGAGCCGTGACAGCGGCTCCGCCAGCACGCTGATCCGCAACCCGCTGATGGACCTGCTGCAGGCGGTGCATGCCAGCGGCTCGATCTCGGGCGCGGCCAAGGCCCTGGACCTGTCCTACCGCCATGTCTGGGGCGAGCTCAAGCGCTGGGAGCAAACCCTGGAGCGCCCACTCGTCGTCTGGGACAAGGGCCAGCCCGCCCGCCTGTCCGAATTCGGCAGCAAGCTGCTGTGGGCCGAGCGCCAGGCCCAGGCCCGGCTGGCGCCGCAGATCGAGGCGCTGCGCGCCGACCTCGAGCGCGCCTTCGCCGTCGCCTTCGACGACCGCGCCCATGTGCTGACCCTCTACGCCAGCCACGACGAGGCCCTGGTGGCGCTGCGCGAGCAGGCGGCGGGCGCGGGACTGCACCTGGACATACGCTTTTGCGGCAGCGTCGACGCGATCCAGGCGCTGAACCAGGGCCGCTGCATCCTGGCAGGCTTCCACACCCCGCCGCAGCCGCAGCCCGGCTCGCTGGCCGAGCGCAGCTACAAGCCGCTGCTGCAGCCGGGGCGGCACAAGATCATCGGCTTCGCGCGGCGGACCCAGGGCCTGATCGTCGCGCGCGGCAACCCGCTGGGCCTGGCCTCGCTGGCCGACCTGGCTCGCCGCGGCGCACGCTTCGTCAATCGCCCGCTGGGCACGGGAACAAGGCTGCTGCTTGACGAGCTGCTGGCACAGGCCGGCCTGTCGCCGGACAAGCTGCGCGGCTACGCGCACTGCGAGCCCTCGCACGCGGCCGTGGCCCAGGCAGTGGCCGCGGGCCAGGCCGACGCGGGCCTAGGCATAGAAACCGCCGCGCGCTCGCGCGGCCTGGACTTCGTGCCGCTGCTGCAGGAGGACTACCACCTCGTGTGCCTGCGCTCGGCGCTGGACCAGCCGCCCGTCGCGGCGCTGCGCCGGCTGCTGGCCGGCACCGACTGGCAGCGGCAGCTCGCCGCCCTGCCCGGCTACGCGCCCGCGCGCTGCGGCGAGGTGCTGTCGCTGAGCCGGCTGCTGCCCTGGTGGGCCTTCAAGCGGGTGAAGGGCCCGCATGCACAAACGGGCTAGGGTAAACACCAGCCGGCGGGCACACAGCCCGTCAGGCTTTCCTCAGGGGTGACTTGTTACGATATGTCGATCGGGTGCCCGCCTTCGGTGTGCGCCCATTTCTTCATCCACTCAACCTGGCGGAGACACCAAGTGTCAGCACTTCTCAAACTCGCATTGGGCGTCGACTGGATCAGCGACAAGATGGGACGCATCGCGTCGATGGCGGTGTTGGCGGCGGCACTGATCTCGGCCGGCAACGCCTTCGTGCGCTACGGCCTGGACATCAGCTCCAACGCCTGGCTCGAGATCCAGTGGTACCTGTTTGCGCTCACGGTCATGTTCGGTGCGCCCATCGTGCTCAAGCTCAACGAGCATGTACGCGTGGACATCTTCTACGGCAAGCTCAGGGGCCACGGCCCGGTCTTCGTCGACCTGTTCGGCCTGATCTTCTTCCTGCTGCCGGTCATGGGCCTGATGGCGTATCTCAGCTGGCCGCTGTTCGTGAAGATGTACCAGACCGGCGAGATGTCCAGCAACGCTGGCGGCCTGATCCGCTGGCCCGCCATGCTGCTGCTGCCGCTGGGCTTCGGCTGGCTGTTCATCCAAGGCCTGGCCGAGATCGTCAAGCGCATCTGCTACCTGCAGGGCCGCTACGAAATGGACACCCATTACGAGAAGCCGGTGCAGTGATCCGTTCCATCGCACTTTCCCATCCAGATACCAACAGGACATAGCACCATGCAGATGGAAAACTTCGCCCCGGTCATGTTCGCGGGGCTCGTGTTCGTGATGCTGATCGGCTTTCCGGTGGCCTTCTCGCTGGCCGCGCTGGGCCTGGCCAGCGGCTTCTTCGCGATCCAGATGGGCTGGTTCCCGGCCGGCTTCATGGCCAACCTGCCGCTCAACATCTTCGGCATCCTGTCCAACGACCTGCTGCTGGCCATCCCCTTCTTCACCTTCATGGGCGCCATCCTGGAGAAATGCGGCCTGGCCGAGGACATGCTGGACTCCATGGGCCAGCTGTTCGGCCCGGTGCGCGGCGGCCTGGGCTACTCGGTCATCATCGTGGGCTTCATCCTGGGCGCCATCACCGGCACAGTGGCCGGCCAGGTGATCGCCATGGCGCTGATCTCGCTGCCGGTGATGATCCGCTACGGCTACAACATGCGCTACGCCACCGGCGTGCTGGCCGCCTCGGGCACCATCACGCAGCTGGTGCCGCCTTCGCTGGTGCTGGTGGTGCTGGCAGACCAGCTGGGCCGTTCGGTGGGTGACATGTACAAGGGCGCCTGGGGGCCCTCGATCCTGCAGGTGCTGATCTTTGCCCTCTATACCTTTGCGCTCGGCCTGGTCAAGCCCGAGCATGTGCCCGGCATTCCCAAGGAGGCGCGCACCCTCAACGGCTGGGCCCTGTGGGCCAAGTGCCTGCGCGGCATCATCCCCTCGGCCGTGCTGATCTTCGCGGTGCTCGGCTCCATGGGCGGCCTTCCGGGGCTGAACGTCGCGGTCGCGACCCCCACCGAGGCCGGCGCCATGGGCTGTGTGGGCGCCCTGATCCTGGCAGCCATGCACAAGCGCCTGAGCAAAAACCTGATCTGGGAAGCCATGCAGGGCACCATGCGCCTGACGGCCATGGTGGTGTTCATCCTGATCGGCTCGCGCGTGTTCTCCATGGTGTTCCAGGGCGTGGACGGCGCCAAGTGGGTCGAACACCTGCTCAGCAACCTGCCCGGCGGTCAGGTGGGCTTTCTGATCGTAGTCAACCTGTTCGTGTTCTTCCTGGCCTTCTTCCTCGACTTCTTCGAGATCGCCTTCATCATCGTGCCCATGCTCGGCCCGGTGGCCGACAAGATGGGCATAGACCTGATCTGGTTCGGCGTGCTGCTGTGCGTCAACATGCAGACCAGCTTCATGCACCCGCCGTTCGGATTCGCGCTGTTCTACCTGCGCGGCATCGCCGACACCTTGTACAAGGAGAAGCGCATCGAGAAGGCCGTGCGCTCCGCCGACATCTACATGGGCGCCATCCCCTGGGTGGTGATGCAGATCCTGCTGGTGGCCATCGTGATCTTCGTGCCCCAGTCGGTCACCATGTTCCTCGACAAGCCCGAGGCCATCGACATCGACAAGGTGCAGATCGAGATACCGGCCGAAGCCGAGCAACCGCCGGCCGGCTCGGTGGAACTGACGCCCGGCGCTGCCGACAAGGCGGCAGCGGAGGACCAGCAGAAGCTCGACGATCTGTTCAAGGACAAGAAGTGACCGCCTGAGCCATGACCGAATCGCTGACGCAGACCCTGGGCCCCCCTCCGTTCCGGTTCACGCCGAACCGGGACCCGCTGGAGGGACCGGCTTTTTCGCGGCCGTTCAAGGTGCTGGTGACGCTGCTCGTATGGGGCTGCGCGGCCTGGCTGCTTGACCTGTGGCGTCACGGCAGGCTGGGCCCCGGCATCGGCGGCATGACCGCCTGGTTCCTGGCGGGCCAGGCCCTGCTGCTGCTGACCTGGTGGCATATCCTGCGCAGCCGCACGCGCCTGGACAGCGAGGGGCTGCACCAGAGCTGGGTCTGGGACAAGCACCTGCCGTCGCGCGAACTGGCCTACGGCAAGCTGATCCGCGTGCGGGGACTGGACTGGCTGATCGCCCCCCGGCTGTACCTGCGCACGCTGCTGGGCAAGTTCGCCGTGTTCTACGTGGCCGACCCGGCGCTGCTCGCCGAAAGCGAGCGGCTGCTGCGTGAACTCAAGGCGTTCCGCGGATTCTGAACCGGCCGCCAGGCGTCGCACGCACGCCGTCGACCTCTACAACCCCTGCGCCTCAAAAAGAACCGCGCCCCGAAGGGCGCGGTTCTCTCTTGAGGAGCAGGGCTCCGCTCAGAATTTCTGCGCCTGCATGAAACTGTCGAAGCGGGCCTCGGTGAAGCGGAACCAGAGGTTCTGGTCGGCGCGGAACTTGGCGTAGTCGTCGTAGACCTTCTTCCAGTTGGGATTCTTCTCCGACAGCTCGGCATACATCGCCATCGCCGCCTTGAACGCGGCCGCCATGACGTCGTTCGGGAAGGGACGCAGCTTGGTGCCGGCAGCGACGAGTTGCCTCAGCGCCGTTGGGTTGCGGGCGTCGTACTTGGCCTGCATCTCGGTGTGGGCCAGCGCGGCAGCCGCTTCGACCATGGCCTTGTTCTCGGCCGACAGCCCCTCGTAGGCCTTCTGGTTGATATAGAAGTCAAGCTCCGGACCGCCCTCCCACCAGCCGGGGTAGTAGTAGAAAGGCGCAACCTTGTTGAAGCCCAGCTTCTGGTCGTCGTAGGGCCCCACCCATTCGGCCGCGTCTATCGTGCCCTTTTCCAGCGCAGGATAGATCTCGCCGCCCGGAATGTTCTGCGGCACGCCGCCAATGCGCTCGAGCACCTTGCCGCCGAAGCCGCCGATGCGCATCTTCATGCCCTTGATGTCGTTGACGGACTTGATTTCCTTGCGGTACCAGCCCCCCATCTGGGCGCCCGTGTTGCCACCCGGGAAGTTGACGATGCTGAACTTGGCGTAGAACTCGCGCATGAGCTTGAGGCCGTTGCCCTCGTACATCCAGGCCGTCATCTGGCGGCTGTTGAGGCCGAAGGGAATGGCGCAGCCCAGGGCGAAGGTCTCGTCTTTGCCGAAGAAATAATAGGGTGCGGTATGGGCGCACTCGACCGAGCCCTGCTGCACGCCGTCGACCACGCCGAAGGCCGGCATCAGCTCGCCGGCCGCATGGACCGAGATATCGAACTTGCCCCCAGACATGGTCTTGACCGCCTTGGCAAAGGTTTCCGCCGCACCGTAGATGGTGTCCAGCGACTTGGGGAAACTCGAGGCCAGGCGCCAGCGGATGGCGGCCTGCGCATGCACGGCAGGCGCCACGCCGGCAGCGAGTATGCCGGCCAGGCCGGTCTGCGCGATCAGGGAACGACGATCCATCTTCACTCCTTATTGATGAAAACCCTCAAGGGTCGCGCGAGTCTAGGAGGCCGCCTACCGCCCACGTATCCGGAGTTACCCCGCTCGGGTTATCCGTGATTGACGCAAACGACAAGGCGCGGCACCCTTGCAAGGGATGCCACGCCACGCATGGTGCTTACGGAAAGCTTACAGCTTCTGTGCCTGCATGAAGCTGTCGAAGCGCGCCTCGGTGAAGCGGAACCAGAGGTTCTGGTCGCGGCGGAAGGCCGCGAAGTCCTCGTAGATCTTCTTCCAGGCCGGGTTCTTGGCGCTCAGCTCCGCGTACAAGCCCATCGCCTCCTTGTAGGCGCGCTCCATGATCTCTTTCGAGAACGGCAGCACCTTGGTCTTGGTCGCCACGAGCTGCTTGAGCGCCGTCGGGTTCTTCACGTCGTACTTGGCCTGCACCTCCTGGTGCGCATAGGCCGCGGCCACGTCGACGATGGTCTTGTACTCGGCCGGCAGCGCCTCGTAGGCCTTGGTGTTGATGAAGAACTCGAGCTGCGGGCCGCCCTCCCACCATGCCGGGTAGTAGTAGTAGGGCGCGACCTTGTTCAGGCCCAACTTCTGGTCGTCGTAGGGTCCGATCCACTCGGCCGCGTCCAACGTGCCCTTCTCGAGCGCCTGGTAGATCTCGCCGGCCGGGATGTTCTGCGGCACCACGCCCATGCGCTCGAGCACCTTGCCCGCGAAGCCGCCGACGCGGAACTTCAGGCCCTTCATGTCGGCCACGGTCTTGATCTCCTTGCGGTACCAGCCGCCCATCTGGGCGCCGGTGTTGCCGCCGGGGAAGTTCATGATGTTGTAGTTGCGGTAGAACTCGCGCGTGAGCTTGAGGCCGTTGCCTTGGTACATCCAGGCCGTCATCTGGCGGCTGTTGAGGCCGAACGGGATCGAGCAGCTCAGCGTGAACGCGTCGTCCTTGCCGAAGAAGTAGTAGGCCGCGGTGTGCGCCATCTCGACAGTGCCACCCTGCAGCGCGTCGACCACGCCGAAGGCCGGCATCAGCTCGCCGGCTGCGTGGGTGCTGATGGTGAACTTGCCGCCGCTCATCTCGCTGACCTTCTTGGCAAAGGTTTCTTCGGCGCCGAACAGGGTGTCGAGCGACTTCGGGAAGCTCGAGGCCAGGCGCCAGCGTATGGCGGACTGGGCATGCACGGCCGGCGCTGAGCCGGCGGCCAGAACGCCCGCGATGCCGGCGTGCTTGATGATGGAACGACGATCCATTGAGAGTCTCCGTGAAGGTTGGGGTTGATCTTCGCCTCTTGGGCCGCAAAAGCGCGCGAATCCCGCGAAGGGTCGCCGGAGGATTTTAGAAGGCCGCAGCGGCCCGGAAACCGCATTTGCGGAAAAACCACCCGGCGTCAGCTTTCCTACAGCCAGCCGGACCGCGCCCTGGTCAGGCCACGGCCTTGAGCGTAGGCTGGGGCCGGCCCAGCAAGGCGCCGAAACGGCGCAGGATGGAGGCCTCCACGCCCGCGGCGTCCAGGCCCTGCAGCGCCAGCAGCTTGGCCGGATCGCCATGCTCGATGAACTGGTCCGGCAGGCCCAGCTGCAGCAGCGGCTTGAGCACGCCGGCCGCCTGCAGCGCCTCGCTGACAGCGCTGCCCGCGCCGCCCATGAGGCAGCCTTCTTCCAGCGTGACCAAGGCCTCGTGCTCGGCCGCCGCCTTGAGCAGCAACTCGGTGTCCAGCGGCTTGACCCAGCGCATATTGAGCACCGTGAGGTCCAGCTTCTCGGCCACCTGCAGCGCCGGGTACAGCAGCGTGCCGAAAGCCAGGATGGCGAGGCCCTTGCCTTGGCGGCGGACCTCGCCGCGCCCGAACGGCAGGCCCTCGAGCCCCGGCTCGGTGGCCACGCCCACGCCCGCGCCGCGCGGGTAGCGCACCGTGACGGGGTGGTCCTGCGCATAGGCCGTGCTCAGCAGCTGGCGGCACTCGCGCTCGTCGGCCGGGCAGGCCACGCTCATGTTCGGGATGCAGCGCGTGTACGCGATGTCGTAAGCCCCCGCGTGCGTGGCCCCGTCGGCTCCGACCAGGCCGGCGCGATCGAGCGCGAACACCACCGGCAGCTTCTGGATCGCGACGTCGTGGATCAGCTGGTCGTAGGCGCGCTGCAGGAAAGTCGAGTAGATCGCCACCACCGGCTTCAGGCCCTCGCAGGCCAGGCCCGCGGCGAAGGTGACGGCGTGCTGCTCGGCGATGCCCACGTCGAAGTAGCGCCCGGGAAAGCGCTGGTGGAACTCGACCAGGCCCGAGCCCTCGCGCATGGCCGGCGTGATGCCGACCAGGCGCTGGTCCTGCGCCGCCATGTCGCACAGCCACTGGCCGAACACCTGGGTGAAGGTCGGCCTGGGCGGCGTGGCGGGCTTGACCAGGCCCACGGCCGGGTCGAACTTGCCCGGGCCGTGGTAGGCCACCGGGTCGGCCTCGGCCAGCTTGTAGCCCTGGCCCTTCCTGGTGACCACGTGCAGGAACTGCGGACCCTTGAGCTGCTTGATGTTCTCCAGCGTGGGGACCAGCGAATCGAGGTCGTGGCCGTCGATCGGGCCGATGTAGTTGAAGCCGAACTTCTCGAACAGCGTGGCCGGCACGACCAGGCCCTTGGCCTGCTGCTCCAGGCGCTTGGCCAGCTCCAGCAGCGGCGGCGCGACCCTGAGCACGTTCTTGCCGACATTCTTGGCCGCGGCGTAGAACTGGCCGCTCATCAGCTGGGCCAGGTAGCGGTTGAGCGCGCCCACCGGCGGGCTGATCGACATGTCGTTGTCGTTCAGGATGACCAGCAGCTTGCAGTCCTCCACGCCGGCGTTGTTCAGCGCCTCGAAGGCCATGCCGGCGGTCATCGCGCCGTCGCCGATGATGGCCACGGCGTGCCGGTCCTCACCCTTTTGCCGCGCGGCGATCGCCATGCCGAGTGCGGCCGAGATGCTGGTCGACGAGTGCGCGGTGCCGAAGGTGTCGTACTCGCTCTCGGCGCGTTGCGGAAAGCCCGACAGCCCGCCGAGCTGGCGCAGCGTGGGCATGCGCTCGCGGCGGCCGGTCAGGATCTTGTGCGGGTAGGTCTGGTGGCCCACGTCCCAGACCAGGCGGTCGCGCGGCGTGTCGAACACATAGTGCAGGGCCACGGTGAGCTCCACCGTGCCGAGGTTGGAGCTGAGGTGGCCGCCGGTCTTGGACACGTTGTCCAGCACGCAGGCGCGCAGTTCGTCGGCCACGCTCTTGAGCTGATTGCGCGACAGCCGGCGCAGGTCGGCCGGGCCTTGGATGGATTCGAGCAGCGAAGTCATTCAGTATTCCCTGTGGACCACCTTGTCGGCCAGCGCGCGCAGCGCCGCGGTGCGCACCGCAGGCAGGCCGCTGGCCTCGAGCGCGGCCAGCGCCTCGGCGTGCAGGGACCGGGCGTAGGCCTGCGAGCCCGCCAGGCCCATCAGCGAGACATAGGTCGGTTTGTCGGCGGCGGCATCCTTGCCGGCCGTCTTGCCCAGCGTGGCGGAGTCGGCCGTCACGTCCAGTATGTCGTCCACCACCTGGAAGGCCAGGCCCAATGCGGCGCCGTAGCCGGACAGCGCGGCGACCACGCCGGAGGCCGGGGCCTCGGCGCAGGCCGCGCCCATGGCCACGCTGGCCTGCAGCAGGGCGCCGGTCTTGAGGCGGTGCATCTGGCGCAGCTGGTCCTCGCTCAGCGCCAGTCCGACGCTGGCCAGGTCGATCGCCTGGCCGCCGGCCATGCCAGCGTGACCGGCGGCGCGCGCCAGCAGGCGGCACAGCGCGGCCTGCACGGCGGTGGCCACCGAGCCGTCGTCCGGCGTCAGCAGCTCGAAGGCCAGGGCCTGCAGCGCGTCGCCGACCAGCAGGGCCTGGGCCTCGCCGAAAGCCACATGCACCGTGGGCTTGCCGCGGCGCAGCACGTCGTTGTCCATGCAGGGCAGGTCGTCGTGCACCAGCGAATAGGCGTGGATCAGCTCAACGGCGCAGGCTGCTCGCAGGGCGGCCTGCGCGTCACCACCCACCGCCTCGCTGGCCGCCAGCACCAGCAGCGGGCGCAGGCGCTTGCCACCGTCGAGCACGGCGTAGCGCATGGCCGCGCCCAGGCCCGAGGGCCCGTCGGCCAGCACCCATTGCGAGAGGGCCTGCTCGACCCGCTCGGCCTGCTGCGCACTCCAGGCGCCCAGCTCGAAGCCGTTCTTGCCCCCGGTCATGACTGCCCCCAGGACTTGAGCGTACCTTCGTCGAGCACGCGAATCTGGTTCTCCACCGCCTCCAGGCGATCACGGCAGAACTTCAAGAGTTCCGCACCGCGCTGGTAGCCCGACAGCAGCTGGTCCAGCGGCATCTGGCCGGACTCGAGCCGGCCGACCAGTTGCTCGAGCTCCTCCAGCGCGGCTTCATAG
>NZ_SCMM01000037.1:0-48449 GCF_005503345.1 Ramlibacter sp. 2FC | reverse complement strand
GGCAGGGCTGCCCGCTCTTTCATGCATCACTTTCACAGCCCTCGCTAAGTACTTCATTTAGAACGATTTTCTGCCCGTATTTTTCTCCGGAAACGCTCCTAAGTCCTTGATTTAATTGAAAAAAATGTTGCAGGCGCGCTTGCGCGCCAGGCTTTTCCTGATACAGTGGGAAAAAGTGCAATTAAGTGGTGAAAAGTGTCTTCGGGCCATCGCCGGCAAGCGGTTGGAGGGATCTAGAGCGTGTTTCAAGGGGCTTCATCGCTGAGTCTGGATGCGAAGGGTCGGCTTTCCGTGCCGACCCGGCATCGTGACGCCCTCAGCGAGAGCGCCGGCAGCCAGCTGACCCTGACCAAGCATCCGCACGGCTGCCTGATGCTTTTCCCGCGTCCGGAGTGGGAGAAATTCCGCGAGCGCATCGCCGCGCTGCCGATGTCGGCACAGTGGTGGAAGCGTATTTTTCTGGGCAATGCCATGGACGTGGAAATGGACGGTGCCGGCCGGGTGCTGATCTCCCCCGAGCTGCGCCAGGCTGCGGGCCTGACCAAGGACGCCATCCTGCTGGGCATGGGCAACCACTTCGAGCTCTGGGACAAGGCCAGCTACGAGGCTCAGGAAGCCGAGGCCATGCAGGGCGAGATGCCCGACGTCTTCAAGGACTTCTCCTTCTGAGGCCGGCCGTGGCAAGCGCACTGCAACACACCACCGTCCTGCTGCGAGAGGCGGTCGACGCCCTGCTGGTCGACCCGGACGCCAGCTACATCGATGCGACCTTCGGCCGCGGGGGGCATTCCCGCGAGATCCTCGCGCGCCTGTCGCCGCGCGGGCGGCTGCAGGCCTTCGACAAGGACCCCGAGGCGATCGCCGAGGCGGACACGATCCGCGATGCGCGATTTGCCATCCGGCACCAGGGGTTCCGCCATCTGGCGGACCTGCCCCCGGCGAGTGCCGCCGGGGTGCTGATGGACCTCGGCGTGAGCTCTCCCCAGATCGACAACCCCGCACGGGGTTTTTCTTTTCGTTTCGAGGGCCCGCTCGACATGCGCATGGACACCACGCGCGGCGAGAGCGTGGCCGAATGGCTGGCCAGCGCGGAAGTCCAGCAGATCGCGGAGGTGATACGTGACTACGGCGAAGAACGGTTTGCTCTCCCCATTGCAAAGGCGATTGTTGCTCGCCGAACGGAACGGGGCCCGGTTTCAACCACCGCCGAGTTGGCCGAACTCGTGGCTGGCGCGGTCAAAACCCGCGAGCCGGGCCAGAACCCTGCAACGCGCACATTTCAGGCTCTTCGGATTTTCATCAACGCCGAGCTTGAAGAGCTGCAACAGGCGCTAGAGGCCAGCCTGGACGTGCTGCAAGCCGGGGGGCGGCTGGTGGTGATCAGCTTTCACTCGCTCGAGGACCGCATCGTCAAGCAGTTCATCGCCCGGCATTCGCGCGAGGTGTTCGACCGCCGCGCGCCCTTCGCCGAACCCAAGGCCATGAAGCTGCGCGCCCTGGGCCGCATCAAGCCCTCGGACGCCGAGGTCGCCGCCAACCCGCGCGCGCGCAGCGCCATCATGCGCGTGGCCGAAAGGACAGCGGCATGACCAGGCTCAACATCGTCCTGCTGCTCGCCGTCGTGGCCAGCGCGCTGTACCTGGTCCACATGCAGTACGAATCGCGCCACCTGTTCGTCGAGCTCGAGCGCGCGGTGAACGAGGCGCGCAAGCTCGAAACCGAGCACGACCGCCTGCAGGTGGAAAAGCGCGCCGAGGCCACGCCGCTGCGCGTGGAGCGGCTGGCCCGTAGCCAGCTGCAGATGCGCACCACCACGCCGGCCATCACCTTGTACGTCAACGACCGCGGCGTGGTCGCAGGCGCGCCGGCCCAGGGGGCGCCATGAGCCGCAGCGTGCGCTACACCTCCAGTCCCCTGCTGGCCAGCAAGACCCCGGTCTGGCGCAGCAAGTTCATCGTGGCGATGATCGCGCTGGGTTTTCTGGGGCTGACCGGCCGCGCCGCCTACGTGCAGGTGTTCGGCAACGACTTCTTCCAGCGCCAGGGCGAGGTGCGCTTTGCGCGCACGCTCGAGCTGCCGGCCAACCGCGGACGCATCCTGGACCGAAACGGCCTGATCCTGGCTTCCAGCGTGGTCGCGCCCAGCATCTGGGCGATTCCCGAGGACGTCGAGCGCGAACCGGCCAAGCTGCGCCAGCTGGCCCGCCTGCTCGAGATGCCGCTGGCCGAGCTCGAGAAGAAGCTCGAGGACGAGGACAAGACCTTCGTCTGGATCAAGCGCCTGGTCGACGAGCCCGTGGCCAAGCAGATCGCCGCGCTCGACATCAAGGGCATCTACCAGCGCAAGGAATACAAGCGCAAGTACCCCGAGGGCGAGGCCGCGGCCCATGTGGTGGGCTTCACCAACGTGGAGAACCAGGGCCAGGAGGGCGTGGAGCTCTCGTTCGAGCACGAGCTGGCCGGCCGCGCCGGCTCGCGCCGCGTGATCAAGGACCGCCTGGGCCGCGTGATCGAGGACGTGGGCGAGCAGGTGCCGCCGGTCGACGGGCGCGACCTGCAGCTGTCGATAGACAGCAAGGTGCAGTTCTTCGCCTACCAGAAGCTGCGCGACGCCGTGATCGCCAACAAGGCCCGGGCCGGCAGCGTGGTGGTGCTCGACTCGACGACCGGCGAGCTGCTGGCGCTGGCCAACTACCCCAGCTACGTGCCCGACCGGCGCCAGAACCTGAGCGGTGCCCAGCTGCGCAACATCGCGCTGACCGACGTGTTCGAGCCCGGCTCGACCATGAAGCCCTTCACCGTGGGCCTGGCGCTGGAGACCGGGCGGGTGCAGCCCGGCACGGCGATCCAGACCGCGCCGGGCCGCATCCAGATCACCGGCTCGACGATTTCCGACGCCCATCCGCATGGCGTGCTGACGGTGCAGGAGGTGATACAGAAGTCGAGCAACGTCGGCACCGTGAAGCTGGCCATGCAGATGCAGCCGCGCGAGATGTGGGAGGTGTTCTCGGCCGCCGGTTTCGGCCAGAAGCCCCAGATCCCGTTCCCGGGCGCGGTCACGGGGCGCCTGCGCCCCTACAAGACCTGGAAGCCGATCGAGCAGGCCACCATGTCCTACGGCTACGGCCTGTCGGCCTCGCTGTTCCAGATGGCGCGCTCCTACACGGTGTTCGCGCACGACGGCCAGATCATCCCCGCCACCCTGCTCAAGGCCGAGCAGCCGGCGGTGGGCGTGCAGGTGCTGTCGCCGCGCACCGCGGCCGAGATCCGCAAGATGCTGCAGATGGCGGCCGGCCCCGGCGGCACCGGCCAGAAGGCGCAGACCGTGGGCTATTCGGTCGGCGGCAAGTCGGGCACCGCGCACAAGCAGGTGGGCCGCAGCTACGCGAGCAACAAGTACCGCTCCTGGTTCACCGGCATGGCGCCGATCGAGCGGCCGCGCATCATCGTGGCGGTGATGATCGACGAGCCCAGCGCCGGCCAGTACTACGGCGGCGCCGTGGCGGCCCCGGTGTTCAGCGAGGTGGTGCAGCAGACCCTGCGCATGATGGGCGTGCAGCCCGACATGGCGGTCAAGCCCCAGGTCGTGGCCCAGGCCGTGGAGGAGTCGTTCTGATGGCCACGCTGCATCAGCCCCAGGACGCGGCCCGCTGGCTGCGCGGCCACGTCACGGGCCGGCTGCAGACCGACAGCCGCCTGGTCGGCCCGGGCGATGGCTTCATCGCCTGGCCGGGCGCGGCCACCGACGGTCGCCAGTACGTGGCCACGGCGCTGCGCCAGGGCGCCTCCGCCTGCCTGGTCGAGCAGGCCGGCGTCAAGGACTTCGGCTTCAGCGACCCGCGCATCGCCACCTACCCCGCACTCAAGGCCGCCACCGGCAGCATCGCGGCCGCCTATTACGACAACCCGTCCAGCGCGCTCGAGGTGGTGGCGGTGACCGGCACCAACGGCAAGACCTCGACCGCCTGGTGGCTGTCGCTGGCCCTGTCCGCGCTGAGCGCGCCGGCCTGGCCCTGCGGCTTGGTCGGCACCCTGGGCATAGGCCGCCCGCCCCAGGTGGTGTCGACCGGCCTGACCACGCCCGACCCGGTGCTGCTGCAGAGGCATTTCCGCGAGTTCGCCGACCAGGGGCTCAAGGCCTGCGCCATCGAGGCCTCGTCGATCGGCCTGGTCGAGCAGCGCCTGGCCGGCACGCGCATCCGCGTCGCGGTGTTCACCAACTTCACGCAGGACCATCTGGACTACCACGGCACGATGGCGGCCTACTGGCAGGCCAAGGAGCGGCTGTTCGCCTGGGAAGGGCTGCAGGCGGCGGTGATCAACCTCGACGACCCGCAGGGCGGCCCGCTGGCGGCGCGCCTGGCCGGGGGCGCGCTCGACGTCTGGACCTTCTCCTGCGAAGGGCCGGCGCGCTTGCAGGCGCAGGGTGTGGGCTACGACGCCCAGGGCCTGTTCTTCGCCGTGGTCGAGGACGAGGGCGAGGCCCAGCTGCTGCGCACGCGCCAGATCGGCCGCTACAACGTCTCCAACCTGCTCGGCGTGATAGCCGCCATGCGCGCGCTCGGCGTGCCGCTGGCCGATGCCGTGAACGCCTGCCACGGGCTGCTGCCCGTGCCGGGGCGCATGGAGGTTGTCGCGGTGCCGGGCGCGCGGGATGTGCCGCTGGCGGTGGTGGATTACGCCCACACGCCCGATGCGCTGGACAAGGCGCTGGGTGCGCTGCGGCCGCTGGCGCAGCAGCGCGGCGGGCGGCTGTGGTGCCTGTTCGGCTGCGGCGGCGACCGCGACCCGCACAAGCGGCCGCTGATGGGGGCCGCGGTCGAGCAAGGCGCCGACCAGCTGCTGGTCACCAGCGACAACCCGCGCACGGAAGACCCCCAGGTCATCATCGCCCAGGTCGTTGCCGGCCTGGCGCGCCCCGCTGCGGCGCGGGTCGAGGCCGACCGCGCGCTGGCGATCGCCGAGGCGCTGGCCCAGGCCGCGCCCGAGGACGTGGTGCTGATCGCGGGCAAGGGCCACGAAGACTATCAGGAGACGGCCGGCGTGCGCCATCCGTTCTCCGACCAGGCCCACGCGCAGGCGGCACTGCGTCGGCGAGCGCAAGGAGTGGCGCCATGAATGGCATGAACATGAGCCTGAACCAGGCCCTGGCCTGGCTGCCCGGAGCCCGTTTGGTCGGTGAGGGCAGCCGGCGCGTGCAGCGCGTGCACAGCGACACGCGCAGCCTGGCCGAGGGCGACCTGTTCGTCGCGCTCCGGGGCGAGCGCTTCGACGGTGGCCAGTTCCTGGCCGAGGCTGCGGCCAAGGGCGCCGTGGCCGCCATTTGCGAGGCCTCGGCCGAGGGCCTGCTCGCGCAGGCCGGCCTGCCCGGTCTCGTGGTGGCCGACGCCAAGCAGGCCCTGGGCCAGCTCGCGGCCGGCTGGCGCGGCCAGTTCCGCCTGCCGCTGATCGCCGTGACCGGCAGCAACGGCAAGACCACGGTCACACAGATGGTCGCTTCCATCCTGCGTGCCTGGAAGGGCGAGTCCATGCTGGCCACCCAGGGCAACCTGAACAACGACATCGGCCTGCCGCTGACCCTGCTCAAGCTGCGCGCGCGGCACGAGGTCGCCGTGGTCGAGCTCGGCATGAACCACCCGGGCGAGATCGCCTACCTCGGGCAGATCGCGCGGCCCACCGTGGCCCTGGTCAACAACGCGCAGCGCGAGCACCAGGAGTTCATGGCGACGGTGCAGGCAGTGGCCGAGGAGAACGGCAGCGTGTTCCTCGCGCTGCCGCCGGCCGGTGTGGCGGTGTACCCCGCCGGCGACGAATTCACCATGCTCTGGACGGGGCTCGCCGACGCGCGGCCCTGCATGACTTTCGGCGACGGCAGCGCCAACGCCGACATCGTTCTGGCCGGGTCTGAATGGCAACAGGGGCATTGGCAAGTGCGGGCGGAGACGCCAGCCGGTCCGATGAGGGTCCGACTCCATATCGCCGGCCGCCACAACGTGCGCAACGCGCTGGCAGCCAGCGCCTGCGCGCTGGCTGCGGGCGTGCCTTTGGCCGCGGTGGCCCGCGGGCTCGAGACCTTCGAGCCGGTGAAGGGCCGCTCGCGCGCCCTGGCGCTGCGCCTGGGTCAGCATGGCTTCACCTTGATCGACGACAGCTACAACGCCAACCCCGACTCGGTGCGCGCCGCGATCGACGTGCTGGCCGAGCTGCCCGGCCCGCGCCTGCTGGTGCTGGGCGACATGGGCGAGGTCGGCGACCAGGGGCCGCAGTTCCACGCCGAGGTCGGCGCCTACGCGCGCGAGCGCGGTGTGCAGCAGCTGTTCACGCTGGGGCCGCTGTCGGCGCACGCCGCCGCGGCCTTCGCGGCAGGCCGGCATTTCGAGGACATGGGCGAGCTTCAGGCCGCCGTGCTCCAGGCCCTGCCCGCCGCCGCCAGCCTGGTGGTCAAGGGCTCGCGCTTCATGAAGATGGAGCGCGTGGTCGAGGCCGTGGGCGCCCGGGCACAACCACAAGAAACAGGGAATTCCCATGCTGCTTAGCCTTGCCCAGTGGCTCCAGGCGATCTCGCCCGAGTTCGGGTTCTTCCGGGTCTTCCAGTACCTGACCTTCCGCGCCGTCATGGCGGCGCTCACGGCCCTGATGATCGGGCTGTTCGCCGGCCCCTACGTGATCCGGCGCCTGACCGAGCTCAAGATCGGCCAGCCGGTGCGCGGCTACGGCATGCAGAGCCATCTGTCCAAGAGCGGCACGCCGACCATGGGCGGCGTGCTGATCCTGCTCGCGATCGCGATCTCCACCCTGCTGTGGTTCGACCTGTCCAACCGCTTCGTCTGGATCGTGCTGATCGTGACCCTGGGCTTCGGCGCGATCGGCTGGGTCGACGACTGGCGCAAGGTGGTGCGCAAGGACCCCGAGGGCATGCGCTCGCGCGAGAAGTATTTCTGGCAGTCGCTGATCGGCCTGGTCGCCGCGCTCTACCTGGTGTTCAGCATCTCCGAGAGCTCCAACCTGCGCGTGCTCGAGCTGTTCTTCAACTGGGTGCGCTCGGGCTTCGACGTCAACCTGCCGCCCAAGGCCGGCCTGCTGCTGCCTTTCTTCAAGGAGGTCAGCTACCCGCTGGGCGTGTTCGGCTTCGTGCTCATGACCTACCTCGTGATCGTCGGCGCCAGCAACGCCGTGAACCTGACCGATGGGTTGGACGGGCTGGCCATCATGCCGGTGGTCATGGTGGGCTCGGCCCTGGGCGTGTTCGCCTACGTGACCGGCAGTGCCGTGTACTCCAAGTACCTGTTCTTCCCGCATATTCCCGGTGCCGGCGAGCTGCTGATCTTCTGCTCGGCCATGGCCGGCGCAGGCCTGGCCTTCCTCTGGTTCAACACCCATCCGGCCCAGGTGTTCATGGGCGACGTGGGCGCGCTGGCGCTGGGCGGCGCCTTGGGCACCATCGCGGTGATCGTGCGCCAGGAGATCGTGCTGGCCATCATGGGCGGCATCTTCGTGGTCGAGGCCCTGTCGGTGATGCTGCAGGTGAGCTACTTCAAGTACACCAAGCGCAAGTACGGCGAGGGCCGGCGGATCCTCAAGATGGCGCCGCTGCACCACCATTTCGAGAAGAGCGGCTGGAAGGAGACGCAGGTCGTGGTGCGCTTCTGGATCATCACCATGCTGCTGTGCCTGATCGGCCTGTCCACGCTCAAGCTCCGTTAAGACCATGGACCAGCTTCGCGACCAACATGTGCTGATCCTGGGCCTGGGCGCTTCCGGCCTGGCCATGGCGCGCTGGTGCGCGCGTTGCGGCGCCGCGGTGACGGTGGCCGACACGCGCGAGGCGCCGCCGCAGCTGGCGGCACTGCAGCAGGAGCTGCCGGCCGCGCGCTTCGTCAGCGGCCCCTTCGCCGCCTCGCTGGTCGAAGGCCAGGACATCCGCGCCGTGTTCCGCAGCCCGGGCCTGGCGCCCGCCACCGTGGCGACTGTGGTCGAGGCCGCACGCGCCCAGGGCCTGTGGGAGGGCGGCGAGCTGAGCCTGTTCGCCCAGGCCCTGGCCGACCTCAAGGCCGGGCAGGGCTACGCGCCGCAGCTGCTGGCCATCACCGGCACCAACGGCAAGACCACGGTCACCTCGCTGACGGGCCAGCTGGTGGCGCGCGCCGGCAAGTCGGTGCAGGTGGCGGGCAACATCGGCCCCACGCTGCTCGACACGCTCAGCGCCTGCCTGGACGGCGGCCAGTTGCCCGAGGTCTGGGTGCTCGAGCTGTCGAGCTTCCAGCTCGACAGCGCGGGCGGCTTCGAGCCCAGCGCGGCCACGGTGCTCAACGTCACGCAGGACCACCTGGACTGGCACGGCAGCCTGCAGGCCTATGTGGCGGCCAAGGCCAGGATCTTCGGCCAGCAGGGGCTGATGGTGCTCAACCGCGAGGACCCTGTCGTGATGGCCATGCGGCCTGCGCCACAGCGTGTGAAGCTGCAGCGCCCGATCGAACGGCCCTGCGTCACCTTCGGCGGCGACATGCCGCAGCGCCCCGGCGACTACGGCATCGAGCTGGTCAACGGCATGGCCTGGCTGGTGCGCGCCCTGGAGGCCGACGAAACCCGCAAGAAACGACGCCCCCACGCTCGCGAGCTCGCTGCCCCCCAGGGGGGCCTTCGCGCCTTGGGGCGGCCCGGCGGCGCTCAACCGCAGGACGAGGCGGAGGAATTGCACATCCAGCGCCTGATGCCGGCCGACGCGCTGCGCATACGCGGCCGTCATAACGCGGTCAACGCGCTGGCGGCGCTGGCGCTGGCCAGCAGCGCCGGCTGCAGCCTGGCGCCCATGCTCTACGGCCTGCGCGAGTACCGCGGCGAGCCGCACCGCGTCGAACCCGTCGGCATCGTCGAGGAAGTCGAGTACTTCGACGACAGCAAGGGCACCAACGTCGGCGCCACGGTGGCTGCGCTGCAGGGCCTGGGCGCGGACCGCCGCGTGGTGGTGATCCTGGGTGGCGACGGCAAGGGCCAGGACTTCGCGCCGCTGGCCGCACCGGTGGCGCGCTTCGCGCGCGCCGCGGTGCTGATCGGCCGCGACGCGCCGCAGATCCGCGCCGCGCTCGAATCCAGCGGCGTGCCGCTGATCGACGCCGCCTCGCTGCCCGAGGCCGTCGCGCAGGCGCGCCAGCGCGCCCACGCCGGCGACGTGGTGCTGATGTCGCCGGCCTGCGCCAGCTTCGACATGTTCCGCGACTACGAGCACCGCGCCCAGGTGTTCCGCGAGGCCGTGGCCGCCGTGGCCGCGGACGCCGGCGTGCCGCTGGAGGGGCAGGCATGAGCGCCTGGACGGCCGGCCTCGCGACCCGCCTGGGCGGCTGGTGGGGCGGCTTGTGGGGGGGCGTCAGGCGCGCCGCCAGCGACGCCCTGCCGGTGCGGGTCGGCGGCCAGGAGTTCGCGCGCACGCCCAGCACGCCGGCGCGCATGCTGGGCTTCGACCAGACCCTGCTGTGGGTCACGGTGGCGCTGCTGGCCTGGGGCCTGGTGATGGTCTACTCGGCCTCGATCGCGATGCCGGACAACCCGCGCTTCGCCCGCTACGCCCACACGCATTTCCTGCTGCGCCATGTGCTGTCCCTGGTGCTGGCCTTCGTGGCGGCGCTGATCGCCTTCCAGGTGCCCATGGCGACCTGGGAGAAGCTCGCGCCCTGGCTGTTCGTGGCTGCGCTCGTGCTGCTGGTGGCGGTGCTGATCCCGCATGTGGGCAAGGGCGTCAACGGCGCGCGCCGCTGGATCGCGCTGGGCGTCATGAACTTCCAGCCCTCGGAGCTGGCCAAGTTCGCCGTGCTGCTCTACGCCTCCGACTACATGGTGCGCAAGATGGAGGTCAAGGAGCGCTTCTTCCGCGCCGTGCTGCCCATGGGCGTGGCGGTGGGCGTGGTCGGCCTGCTGCTGCTGGCCGAGCCCGACATGGGGGCCTTCATGGTGATCGCGGTCATCGCCATGGGCATCCTGTTCCTTGGCGGCGTGAACGCGCGCATGTTCTTCATGATCGCGGCCATCCTGGTGGTGGCCTTCGGCCTGATGATCGCCTCGTCCGATTGGCGGCGCGAGCGCATCTTCGCCTACCTCGACCCCTGGAGCGAGAAGCACGCCCTGGGCAAGGGCTACCAGCTCTCGCACTCGCTGATCGCCATCGGCCGTGGCGAGGTCTTCGGCGTCGGCCTGGGCGGCAGCGTCGAGAAGCTGCACTGGCTGCCCGAGGCGCACACCGACTTCCTGCTCGCCGTGATCGGCGAGGAGTTCGGCCTGGTCGGCGTGGTCTGCCTGATCGTCCTGTTCTTCTGGCTGACGCGCCGCATCATGCACATAGGCCGCCAGGCGATCGCGCTGGACCGCGTGTTCGCCGGCCTGGTGGCGCAGGGCGTGGGCATCTGGATGGGCTTCCAGGCCTTCATCAACATGGGCGTGAACCTGGGCGCGCTGCCGACCAAGGGCCTGACCCTGCCGCTGATGAGCTATGGCGGCTCGGCCATCCTGATGAACCTGGTGGCGATCGCGGTGGTGCTGCGCATCGACGTAGAGAATCGTCAGTTGATGCGAGGAGGGCGCCTGTGAGTTCCAAGTGCGCGCTCATCATGGCCGGCGGCACCGGCGGCCACATCTTCCCGGGCCTGGCCGTGGCCGAGGCCTTGCGCGAGCAGGGCTGGCGCGTGCACTGGCTGGGCACGCCCGGCAGCATGGAGAGCCAGCTCGTGCCGCCGCGCGGTTTCGCCTTCGAGACGATCGACTTTTCCGGCGTGCGCGGCAAGGGCCTGCTGACCCTGGCGCTGCTGCCGCTGCGCCTGCTCAAGGCCTTCTGGCAGAGCCTGCAGGTGGTGCGGCGCGTCAAGCCCGACGTGGTGGTCGGCCTGGGAGGCTACGTCACCTTCCCGGGCGGCATGATGGCCGTGCTGCTGGGCAAGCCCCTGGTACTGCACGAGCAGAACTCGGTGGCCGGCCTGGCCAACCGCGTGCTGGCCGGCGTGGCGGACCGCGTGTTCACCGCCTTCCCGAACGTGCTGAAGAAGGCGCAATGGGTGGGCAACCCCCTGCGTGCCGCCTTCACGCGCCAGCCCGATCCGGCGGTGCGCTTCGCCGGCCGCAGCGGCCCGCTGCGCCTGCTGGTGGTGGGCGGCAGCCTGGGCGCCAAGGCCTTGAACGAGATCGTGCCCCAGGCCCTGGCCCTGCTGCCGGAGGAGCATCGCCCGCAGGTGCTGCACCAGAGCGGCGCCAAGCAGATCGATGCCCTGCGCGCCAACTACGCGGCGGCCGGCGTTGAGGCCGAGCTGACCCCTTTCATCGACGACACGGCGCAGGCCTTCGCCGACGCCGACCTCGTCGTCTGCCGCGCCGGCGCCAGCACCGTGACCGAGATCGCCGCGGTCGGCGCGGCGGCCCTGTTCGTGCCGTTCCCGTTCGCGGTGGACGACCACCAGACCGGCAACGCGAAGTTCCTGGTCGAGCCGGGCGGCGGCTGGCTGGTCCAGCAGGCCGACCTCAGCGCCGAGACGCTCGCCGACATGCTCAAGACAACGGATCGCGGCGCGCTGCTGCAGCGCGCCCAGAAAGCCAAGACCATGGAAAAGACACACGCCACCCGCGAAGTGGTGGCGGCCTGCGAGGAGCTGGCCACATGAAGCACGCCATCAAGCACATCCATTTCGTCGGCGTGGGCGGCTCGGGCATGAGCGGCATTGCCGAGGTGCTGCGCAACCTGGGCTACGAGATCTCGGGCTCGGACCTGGCCGACAGCGCCACGCTGCGCCGCCTGGCGGGCCTGGGCATCAAGACCCATGTGGGCCACGCCGCGGCCCATGTGGCCGGTGCCGACGCCGTCGTGACCTCCACCGCGGTGCAGGCCGACAACCCCGAGGTGCTGGCCGCGCGCGAGCGGCGCATCCCGGTCGTGCCGCGCGCCGTGATGCTGGCCGAGCTGATGCGCCTCAAGCAGGGCATCGCGATCGCCGGCACGCACGGCAAGACCACCACCACCAGCCTGGTCGCCAGCGTGCTGGCCGAGGCCGGCCTGGACCCGACCTTCGTGATCGGCGGGCGCCTCAACAGCGCCGGCGCCAACGCCAAGCTCGGCAGCGGCGACTACATCGTGGTCGAGGCCGACGAGTCGGACGCCTCGTTCCTGAACCTGCTGCCGGTGATGGCGGTGGTGACCAACATCGACGCCGACCACATGGAGACCTACGGCCACGACTTCAGCCGCCTCAAGGAGGCCTTCGTGGACTTCCTGCACCGCATGCCGTTCTACGGCACGGCCATCCTCTGCGTCGACAACCCGGCGGTGCGCGAGATCCTGCCCGAGGTGTCCTGCCCGGTCACCAGCTACGGCTTCGGCGAGGACGCCCAGGTGCGTGCGGTCGACGTGCGCGCCGCGGCCGGCCAGATGCACTTCACGGTGCAGCGGCGCAACGGCGTCACGCTGCCGGACCTGCCCATCGTGTTGAACCTGGCCGGCGAGCACAACGTGCTCAACGCCCTGTCGGCGATCGCGGTGGCGGTGGAGCTCAACGTCCCCGACGAGGCGGTGCAGCGCGCGTTGGCCGGCTTCAAGGGCGTGGGCCGGCGCTTCCAGCGCTACGGCGAGCTGCCGGCCAGGGACGGCGGCAGCTTCACCCTGATCGACGACTACGGCCACCACCCGGTCGAAATGGCGGCCACGCTGGCCGCCGCACGTGGCGCCTTCCCGGGCCGGCGCCTGGTGCTGGCCTTCCAGCCGCACCGCTACAGCCGCACCCGCGACTGCTTCGAGGATTTCGTCAAGGTGATCGGCCAGGGCGCCGACGCCGTGCTGCTGGCCGAGGTCTACGCCGCCGGTGAGGCGCCCATCGTGGCGGCCGACGGCCGCTCGCTGGCGCGCGCCCTGCGTGTGGCGGGCAGGCTGGAGCCGGTGTTCGTCGACGACATCGCCGACATGGCGCAGGCCATCGTCGACAACGCGCTGGGCGGCGACGTGGTGATGTGCATGGGCGCGGGCTCCATCGGTGCCGTGCCCGCCAAGGTGGTGGAGCGGCTTGCGCAGCCGCAGGTTCAAGGAGGGCAGGGGTCATGAGCAGGCCGGTTTCTGATCTGGGCAAGGTGGCGGTGCTGATGGGCGGCCGCTCGGCCGAGCGCGAGGTCTCGCTGATGTCGGGCCAGGGCGTGCTGCAGGCGCTGCGCGCGCGCGGCGTCGACGCCCATGCCTTCGACCCGGCCGAGCGCGAACTGGCCGAGCTGCGCAGCGAGGGCTTTGCGCGCTGCTTCATCGCCCTGCACGGCCGCTTCGGCGAGGACGGCACGGTGCAGGGGGCGCTGGAGCTGCTGGGCATTCCCTACACCGGCTCGGGCGTGATGGCCTCCAGCATCGCGATCGACAAGACCATGACCAAGCGCGTGTGGCTGGCCGAGAGCCTGCCCACGCCGGCCTACCGCCTGCTGCGCCGCGGCGCCTACGACCGCCGGCAGGTCGAGGCTCTGCCGGCCGCGCTGGGCCTGCCGCTGATCGTCAAGCCGGCGCGCGAGGGCTCGTCGATCGGCGTGGCCAAGGTCGCGGCGGCCGAGGACCTGTGGGCGGCGGTCGAGCAGGCCGCCCAGCTCGACGCCGACGTGCTGTGCGAGCAGTTCATCCAGGGCGACGAGGTCACCTGCCCGGTGCTGGGCACCGGCGAGGGCGCGCGCGCGCTGCCGGTGATCCGCATCGTCGCGCCCGAGGGCAACTACGACTACCAGCACAAGTACTTCACCGACGACACCCAGTACCTCGTGCCCTGCGGCCTGCCCGCGGGCGAGGAGGCGGCGATCCAGGCCCTGGTGCTCAAGGCCTACCGCGTGCTCGGCTGCCGCGGCTGGGGGCGCCTGGACGTGATGATAGACGCCGCGACGCGCCGGCCCTACCTGCTGGAGGTCAACACCTCGCCCGGCATGACCGGCCATTCGCTGGTGCCTATGTCGGCGCGCGCGGCCGGCATCAGCTACGAGGACCTGTGCGTGCTGCTGCTGCAAGGCGCTGCGCTGGACTATCCGGAGGCTTGAGACATTCATGGCTGCCACCCCGTTGCCCACCCCTTTCGACGTCAAGCTGATGAACCTGACCGCCACGGTCCTGTTCGCCGGCGCGCTCGTCACGGGGCTGGCGTCGGGCCTGTGGTGGCTGCTGCGTCATCCGGGTTTCTCGATCGCCGGCATCACGGTGCAGGGTGACGTGGCCCACAACAGCGCGGTCACGCTGCGCGCCAACGTGGCGCCGAGGCTCAGCGGCAACTTCTTCACCCTGGACCTGGCGGCGGCGCGCCGGGCCTTCGAGGCCGCGCCCTGGGTGCGCCAGGCCCTGGTGCAGCGCGAGTTTCCCAACCGCCTGCGCGTGGCGCTGCAGGAGCATCAGCCGGTGGCCTACTGGGGGCGCGAGAGCGATTCGCGCCTGGTCAACAGCTTCGGCGAGGTGTTCGAGGCCAATGTGGGCGACGTGGAGTCCGAGGCGCTGCCGCGGCTGCGCGGTCCCGAGGGCCAGTCGGCCCAGGTGCTGGGCATGTACCAGCAGCTGGCGCCGATCTTCGAGCCGATCGACGCCACGCTGGAGCAACTTGAGCTGTCGTCGCGCGGGGGCTGGCGCGCCCAGCTGGACGGCGGCGCGGTGCTCGAGCTCGGGCGCGGCACGCCCGAGGAGGTGGCGCCGCGCGTGCAGCGTTTCGTGCGCACGCTGACGCAGGTCGTGGCGCGCTATGGGCGGCGGCCGAGCTCGGTGGAGTCGGCCGACCTGCGCCACGGCGACGGCTATGCGCTGCGCCTGCGCGGCGTGACCACGTTGGTGCCGGATGCGGCCAAGAAGCCCTAGGGCGAGACAAGGGCAGAGATAAGCAAGGACCTGGAACTGGTGGAGTTATGGCAAAAGAGTACAAGGATCTGGTGGTTGGCCTCGACATCGGCACCGCAAAGGTGATGGTGGTGGTGGGCGAGGTCATGCCCGGCGGCGAGCTCAAGCTCGCGGGCCTGGGCATCGCGCCGAGCAACGGCCTCAAGCGCGGCGTGGTGGTCAACATCGACGCCACGGTGCAGAGCATCCAGCAGGCGCTCAAGGAGGCCGAGCTGATGGCGGACTGCAAGATCACGCGTGTCTACACCGGCATCACCGGCAGCCATATCCGCGGCATCAATTCCAGCGGCATGGTGGCGGTGAAGGACAAGGAGGTCACGCCGGCCGACGTGGCACGCGTGGTCGAGACCGCCAAGGCCATCAACATCTCGACCGACCAGCGCCTGCTGCTGGTCGAGCCGCAGGAGTTCGTGATCGACGGCCAGGACGTGAGGGAGCCGATCGGCATGAGCGGCATCCGCCTGGAGGCCAAGGTGCACATCGTGACCGGCGCGCAGAGCGCGGCCGAGAACATCGTCAAGTGCGTGCGCCGCTGCGGCCTGGACGTGGACCAGCTGATGCTCAACCCCCTGGCCTCCAGCCTGGCGGTGCTGACCGAGGACGAGCGCGAGCTCGGCGTGGCCTGCGTGGACATAGGCGCGGGCACCACCGACGTGGCCATCTTCACCGGCGGCGCGATCCGCCACACCGCCGTGATCCCGATCGCCGGCGACCTGATCACCAGCGACATCGCGATGGCGCTGCGCACCCCGACCAAGGACGCCGAGGATATCAAGGTCGAGTCGGGCTACGCCAAGCAGCTGCTGGCCGACCCCGAGCAGCAGGTCGAGGTGCCGGGCCTGGGCGATCGCGGGCCGCGCATGCTGTCCAAGCAGGCGCTGGCCGGCGTGATCGAACCGCGCGTCGAGGAGATCTTCTCGCTGGTGCAGCAGGTGGTGCGCGAGTCGGGCTACGAGGAGGTGCTGTCCTCGGGCATCGTGCTCACCGGCGGCAGCTCGGTCATGCCGGGCATGGTCGAGCTCGGCGAGGACATCTTCCTCAAGCCGGTGCGCCGCGGCGTGCCCAAGTATTCGAGCGCCCTGGCCGACATGGTGGCCCAGCCGCGCGCGGCCACCGTCATGGGCCTGATGGAGGAGGCGCGCCTGGCGCGCCTGCGCGGCTTCAAGGTGGCGCAGAAGAACGGCTCGATGAAGACCGCCTTCGGCCGCTTCAAGGACTTCATCGTGGGGAACTTCTGAAGTGAAACGCCCCCACGCTCATCACTTCGTGTATTCGCTGCCCCCCGAGGGGGCCCAGGCCTCCTTTGGGGCGGCCCGGCAGGAGGCCTGACATGTGGCGCAAGCTCTACCTGGCGCGCGGCAGTCCGCCCACCTCGCGAAAACGACGATGGCGAGGCACCGGCCCGCCGTCCTGAGACAGCCCTCAATAACAAGCATTCACGACATTCAGGCAACTGCAGATTTAGGAGAGAAACATGAGCATCGAAATGATTGAAGTCGAAGAGTTCAATCTGGGCACCCAGATCAAGGTGATCGGCGTGGGCGGCGGCGGCGGCAACGCGGTCGAGCACATGATCGGCCGCCATGTCCAGGGCGTCGAGTTCATCTGCGCCAACACCGATGCGCAGGCGCTCAGCCGCAGCGCCGCCCACCGCACGATCCAGCTCGGCGTGAGCGGCCTGGGCGCGGGCAGCAAGCCCGAGAAGGGCCGCGAGGCCGCCGAGGCGGCGCTGGACGACATCCGCGCCGCGATCGGCGGGGCCCACATGCTGTTCATCACCGCCGGCATGGGCGGCGGCACCGGCACCGGCGCCGCGCCCGTGATCGCGCGCGTGGCCAAGGAGATGGGCATCCTCACGGTGGGCGTGGTGACCAAGCCCTTCGATTGGGAGGGCGGCCGGCGCATGACCAACGCCGACAACGGCCTGTCCGAGCTCGAGGCCAACGTCGACTCGCTGATCGTGGTGCTCAACGAGAAGCTGCTCGAGGTGCTGGGAGACGACATCACCCAGGACGAGGCCTTCGCCCATGCCAACGACGTGCTCAAGAACGCCGTGGGCGGCATCGCCGAGATCATCAACGTGCCCGGCCATGTGAACGTGGACTTCGAGGACGTGCGCACCGTGATGGGCGAACCCGGCAAGGCCATGATGGGCACGGCCCTGGCCAACGGACCGGACCGCGCGCGCATCGCGGCCGAACAGGCCGTGGCCTGCCCGCTGCTCGAAGGCATAGACCTGTCGGGCGCCAAGGGCGTGTTGGTGCTGATCACGGCGGCCAAGGGCTCGCTCAAGCTCAGCGAGTCCAAGACCGCGATGACCACCATCCGCAACTTCGCCTCGGCCGACGCCCACGTGATCTACGGCACGGCCTACGACGACGCCCTGGGCGACGAGATCCGCGTCACCGTGGTCGCGACCGGCCTGTCGCGCCAGGGCCAGCGCCGCACGGCGCCGCCGCTGCAGGTGCTGCGCACCGGCACCGACAACGTGCCGTTCAACCTGCCTGGCGTGGGCGCCACCCTGGGTGGCTCCGGCGTCGGCATGGCCAGCGGCGGCCAGCCCGACTACGGCAACATGAGCGTGCCCAGCGTGTGGCGCACCAACCGCACCCAGGCCGCGGCCAAGGTGGACGCGCTGGCCTCGGGCGGCATGGACGACTTCGAGATCCCGGCATTTCTCCGCAAGCAGGCTGATTGATGGGCGTCAAGCTGCTGCGCGGACCGATCTGAGGCCTGTGGTGCTCGCCGTACCGAAGTACGGCTGCGCGCCTCGGCCTCACCTCGGCCTGCTCGCGACGCTTGCCATCCCATCAATCCCCTTGTCCGGGCGGCCGAATGGCCAAAAAATTAAAATGGCGTCCATGCTTGCGCAACGTACCCTCAAGACGCTGACCCGCGCGGTCGGCGTCGGGCTGCACAGCGGCCAGCGGGTGGAACTGACCCTGAGGCCGGCCCAGCCCGACACCGGCATCGTGTTCCGGCGCGTGGACCTGCCCCTGCCGGTCGACATTCCGATCTCCGCGCTGGCGGTGACGGACACGCGCCTGGCCTCGACGATTTCCAACGGCGGCGCCAAGGTGCACACGGTGGAGCACCTGATGTCGGCCTGCGCGGGCTTAGGCCTGGACAACCTCTACGTGGACATCACGGCCGAGGAGGTGCCCATCCTGGACGGCTCGGCCTCGTCCTTCGTGTTCCTGCTGCAAAGCGCCGGTATCGAGCTGCAGGATGCACCCAAGCGCTTCATCCGCGTGCTGCGGCCGGTCGAGGTGCGCGAGGGCCAGGGCGACAACGTCAAGTGGGCGCGCCTGGAGCCCTACCACGGCTACAAGCTGAGCTTCGAGATCGACTTCGACCACCCGGCCGTGGACTCCACCGGCCAGCGCGTCGAGTTCGACCTGGGCCAGGGCAACTACATGCGCGACATCGCGCGTGCCCGCACCTTCGGCTTCACGCGCGATGTGGAGATGATGCGCGCCAACGGCCTGGCCCTGGGCGGCGGCCTGGACAACGCCATCGTGATGGACGACTACAAGGTGCTCAACGCCGAGGGCCTGCGCTACGACGACGAGTTCGTCAAGCACAAGATCCTGGACGCCATGGGCGACCTCTACCTGATCGGCAAGCCCCTGCTGGCGGCCTACAGCGCCTTCCGCTCGGGACACGCGCTGAACAACAAGCTGCTGCGCGAGCTGCTGTCGCACAGCGACGCCTTCGAGATCGTGACGTTCGAGGACGAGAAAAAGGCCCCGGCGGGCTTCGCCTTGCCCGCGCGCGCCTGGTAGGCATGCTGCTGTTCCGCTGGGCCGTCCTGATGCTGCTGCTCGCAGCGGCCGTGTCCTTCGCCTTCTACGCGGGTACGGGCCAGGCCAGGTACCGGCGCATGGGCCTGGTCATCCTCAAGTGGACCCTGATCGCGGCGTTCGGCTTCTTTGCCGTTTTGATCCTCGAGAACCTGGCCTGAACTCAGGCCGTCAGTGGCTGCGGCCGCCGCGGTACATGCCGCTGGTCTTGCGCTGCAGCACGCCGGCTGCGGCCAGCTTGTTCATCGAGGGGCTGGCGTGCGCGTGCGTGATGGCCAGGCCCAGGGCGTCGGCTGCATCCTGGCGCGGCACGCCGGGCAGGCGCAGCAGGCGCTTGACCATCTCCTGCACCTGGGCCTTGGCGGCGCGGCCGTGGCCGGTGACGGCCTGCTTCATCTGCAGCGCCGTGTACTCGGCCACCGGCAGGTCGCAGGACACCAAGGCCGTGACGCAGGCGCCGCGCGCCTGGCCCAGCAGCAGCGTGGCCTGGGGGTTGACGTTGACGAACACGATCTCGACCGAGGCCGCGTCGGGCTGGTAGCGCGCAGCGATCTCGCGGATGCCGTCGTACAGCACCTTCAGGCGCGCCGGCAGGTTGCCCATCTCCTCGCGCGTGGTCTGGATCACGCCGCTGGCCACATAGTGCAGCGCGCTGCCGTCGACGTCGAGCACGCCGAAGCCGGTGGTCTGCAGGCCGGGGTCTATGCCTAGGATGCGCATGGGGGATGGAGCTTGCGCTCAGGGTAGCACGGCGTCGCCCATGCGGGCCGCGATGACCGAGGCGCGGTGGCCCAGGTAGGCCGACTGGGGCACGCGCTCGAAGTAGCGCGGACGCGGCAGCATCACCGCCAGGCGCGCGGCCTCCCAGGCCGTGAGGCGGGCGGCCGGCTTGCGGTAGTAATGCTGGGCCGCGGCCTCGGCGCCGAACACGCCTTCGCCCCACTCGACGCTGTTGAGGTAGATCTCCAGGATGCGCTGCTTGGTCAGCAGGGTCTCCAGCGCCAGGGTGAGCATGAATTCCTGGCCCTTGCGCAGCAGGGTGCGCTCGCCCGAGAGCAGCAGGTTCTTGGCCAGCTGCTGGGTGATGGTCGAGCCGCCGACGATCTTGAGCGGGCGCGCCGATCGCGCCTGCGCTGCGCGGCGCGCGGCCAGCGCCTCGGCCTTGGCGTTCTTTTCCCAGGCCTTTTCCAGGGCTTCCCATTCCACGCCGTCGTGGTGTATGAAGTCACCGTCCTCGGAGGCGATCACGGCGCGCTTGAGCTGGTCCGACATCTGCGCATAGGGCACCCACTGCTGGCGCCAGCGCAGGCGGCCCTTCTCGCTGAGCAGCCGCCAGGCTTCGGAGCGCTGGAAGGCGGTGGACTGCGGGTCGACCACGGCCATCAGCGCGATGCGGGCCACGAAGAACAACTGCAGGCTCAGGGCCAGGAGCACCCCCAGGGCCAGCCAGCGCCACAGCGCTTTCATGCCTCTTGCGCTCCCAGGCTCAGGCTGCTGCCAGCTTCTCGCGCAGCTCGGCCAGCACGGCGGCGCTGGGCGGGCGCACGCCGCGCCAGATGCGGAAGGCCTCGGCGGCCTGCTCGACCAGCATGCCCAGGCCGTCGCGCGGCACGGCACCATGGGCTGCGGCCCAGTCCATGAAGCCCTGGGCGGCCGGGCCGTACATCAGGTCGCAGGCCAGGGCGCCGGGGCGCAGCACGCTGGCCGGCACCGGCACGCCGGCGCCCTTGAGGCTGCTCGAGGAGGCGTTGATGACCAGGTCGAAGCCGGCCTCGGTCACGGCCGCGTCCTGCAGGCCGCAGGCCAGCAGTTCCACGCCCTGCTGTGCGGCCAGCGCGGCATGGCGCGCCGCCACCTCCTGGGCGCGCGAGGCCGTGCGGTTGGCCAGCACCACGCGGCGCGGGCGCTGCTCCAGCAGCGGGCCCAGCACGCCGGCGCCGGCGCCGCCCGCGCCGATCAGCAGCACGTCGCGGCCGGCCAGCGCGACACCGGCATTGCGCGTGATGTCGTTGATCAGGCCCACGCCGTCGGTGTTGTCGGCCAGGATCTGGTCGCCGTCCAGGCGCAGCGTGTTGCAGGCCCCGGCCAGCGCCACGCGCGGGCTGGCCTCGGTGGCCAGGGCCGCGGCCTGCAGCTTGAACGGCACGGTGACGTTGCAGCCCTTGCCGCCCTGGTCGCGAAAGGCCTGCAGGGCCGCGGCGAAGCCGTCCAGCGGGACCAGGCGCTTGTCGTAATGCACCGGCTCGCCGCTGAGCTCGGCAAAACGGTTCTGGATCCAGGGCGACTTGCTGTGCTCGACCGGGTTGCCCATCAGGCAGTAGTTGTCCATCTGTCTCTCTTTTCGATGCTTGCTCAATGCGCAGTCAAACGGGTTTCCAGGGTCTCGTCGCGCGTGAAGCGGAAACGCGACACGACCACGATCTGGTCGGCGCGGCGCCGCATGGCCTCGTTGAAGCGGCCGAAGGGGCCGGCGCCGCGCGCGATCGCCGCTGCGCGGCGGTCCAGCGTGAGGTTGCCCGAGGTTTCGGCGACCTCCGCGTCCAGCACCCGGCCGTCGTGGTTGACGGTGACCACCATGGTCAGCTCGCCGTAGAGCTTGCGCCCCGCCGCCTGGGGAAACTGCTCGGTGCCGCGCTCCTCGATGCGGCGGCGCAGGCCGTCGTAGTAGACCGCGTAGACCTCCTCGCGCGTGGCCGGGCTGATGTAGCGCTTCTTGGGCCGGGCGTTCTCCTCGTTGACGCGCCGCTCGATCTCGGCCAGCAGCTTGTGGAGCTGGCGCCGCTTTTCCTCGCGTGCCTGGGCCTCGCGCGAGGGGCTGGGCTGCTGCGGGTCGGGCGGGGGCAGGGCGGCCAGCTGCCTGCGCACCTGGGCCATCAGCAGGGTCTGCTGGGCCTGCAGCGCCTCGATGCGGCGCTGGGCCTCCTCGGCCGCGTCGCCCATCTCGGTCAGGGCCGAGGGCGGCAGCGGCGTGGTCGCGCGGCCGCGCTCGGCCTCGCCGCCGCCGGCCAGTGAGGACTGGGCGATGGCCGTGGCCTTGACGGGCTTTTCGCTGGCCTTGGCGTTGACCAGGATGACTTCCAGCGGAGTGTCCTGGAACACGCGCTTGAAACCCTCGGGGTCGACGAAGCGCACCGTGAGCAGCGCCGCATGGACGGCCAGGGACAAGCCCAGCGCCCATTGCAGGGTGGTCAGCTGGCGAAAAAACCTCAGGTTCACGGTTGGGGATTATTGGGGCTGGCGGCGTCGGCTTCGCTGAGGTCGACGGCGATCGCGATCGGGCCGGCGGCCGGCTCCTCCTCGTCCTCCTCGGCCTCGGCCGCAGGCGGGGCCGCGCTGTCCAGGCGCTCGATCACGGTGCCGCTGAGGTCCAGCGCGATCTCGTCGATCTCGCCCAGCCGCACGCGCAGCCGGGCGCCGCGCGCCAGGCCTTGGGCGCCGAGCACCGGCAGCACCAGGGGCAGGTGCTCGGCGCGCACCAGCCAGCTGCCGCCCGGGCCTTCCTTGAAGGTGGTGGCCTCCAGCTCGCCTATGCCTTGCTGGCGCAGGTACTGCAGCGTCCAGAAGCGCTCCATGCCGGCCTGGTAGCCGTTGTAGGCGCTGTAGGCCGCTTCGAAGCCGCTGATGATGGAGAACAGCTCGGCGTCCTTGGGCTTGAACGGCGCGGCCAGGGCCGCGGCCCGGCCGTGGCGCGCGCAGGCGATGATCTGCCACTGGTTGACCAGGTCGGTGTAGCGGCGCAGCGGCGAGGTGCTCCAGGCGTAGCTCTTGACGCCTATGCCTGCATGCGGCAGCGCCTTGGTGCCCATGCGCACCTTGACCCCCGGCGCCAGGCTGGCCTGGCTGCGGTAGATGCCGGGCACGCCGAGCTCGGCCAGCCACTGGCCCCAGCGGCTGTTGGCCAGGATCATGGCCTCGGCCACGATCAAGTCCAGCGGTTCGCCGCGCTTGCGCGTGCTGATCAGCACCTGCTCGCTGCCGCTCGGCACTTGGCCGTCGTTGCCGACCAGGCGAAAGCTGTAGTCGGGCCGGTTGAAGGTCTCGGGCTTGCCGCGCACGATCTCGCGCTGCGCCTTCAGGTGCTTGGCCAGGCGGTAGAGGAAGGCGAGCTCATGCCGGGCTATGGGCAGGGGCGGGTGGCCGTCGGCATGCTCGAACTCGGGGTCTTCCAGCCATTCGGTGGTGATGATCTGGTCGAGCTGGTCGTGGCGCAGGTTGGCGGCGATCGGCACGCGCTCGAGCCGGGTCTCGGAGCCCTTGATCTCCAGCGTGGCCTCGTCCAGCGTCACGTAGAGCGAGACCGCCGGGCAGGCGCGTCCCTCGGACAGGGTGTAGGCCTGCACCACCTCGTCGGGCAGCATGGTGATCTTGTAGCCTGGCATGTAGACCGTGGACAGGCGGGCGCGCCCGAGCTGGTCGATGGCACTGCCCGGCTGCACGGCCAGGCCCGGCGCGGCGATGTGGATGCCGACCACCACGGTGCCCGTGTCCAGGCCCTGGACCGAGAGCGCGTCGTCGATCTCGGTGGTGTGCGAATCGTCGATCGAGTAGGCCTGCACGGGCGCCAGCGGCAGCTCGTCGCGGATCTCGGGCGCCTCCAGCGCCGGAAAGCCCGTGCCCTTGGGGAAGTTCTCGAACAGGAAGCGCTGCCAGTGGAACTGGTAGGGCGAGTCGATCGCGCCGGCGCGCTGCAGCAGGGCCAGGGGTGCGGTCTGGGTGGCGCGGCTGGCCTCGACCACGGCCTTGTACTCGGGCGCGTTCTTGTCCGGCCTGAACAGGATCTTGAACAGCTGCTCGCGGACGGCCGCCGGGCAGCGTCCCGCGCCGAGCTCGGCGGCCCAGTCGGCGATCTGCTGCTGGATCAGCTGCTTCTTCTCGATCGCGGCCAGCGCCTGCTGCACGATCTCGGCCGGCGCCTTCCTGAATCGGCCCTTGCCGGCGCGGCGGAAGTAGTGCGGTGCCTCGTACAGGCGCAGCAGGGCGCCGGCCTGCTGGGCCAGCGTGGCATCGGCGCTGAAATAATCGCGCGCCAGGTCGGCGAAGCCGAATTCCTCGTCCGGCGCGAATTCCCAGGCCAGCTCGAGCTCGATGCCGGGGGCGATCGCCTGGGCCTGGGTCAACAGCTCGGCGGGCGCCGGCTTGTCGAACTTGAGCAGGATGTTGGCGGCCTTGACCTTGACCCGCTTGCCCGACTCGAGCTCGACCTGGGCCGAGGCCTCGGCCTCCGACAGCACACGGCCGGCCAGGAATTTTCCGGCTTCTTCAAACAATGCAAACATGGGCCCGATTGTCCCATGGGCCACCCCTGCGCCGGGGATCAGGCCAGGTCGAGGAAGGCGAAAACCTGGTCGATATGGTCGTCGAAGTCGGACAGCGCATGGTCGCCGCCCTCGAGCAGCTTGATCTGCGCGCCGGCGTAGCGGGCCGTCATCTCGCGCCAGTCCAGCACCTCGTCGCCCTTGGCGATCACGGCGAAGAAGCGCTCGGGGTGGTGCAGGGGGCCAGCCTCCAGGGCGCGCAGTTCGGCGACGAAGGCCGGCTCGAAGAAGAATCGCTCCCCGGGGTCGTGCCAGCTGGTCTGCTCGCCGATATGGCGCGCCAGGTCGCGCGCCGGGTCCACGGCCGGGTTCAGCAGCACGGCCGGGCAGCCGGTCTGCTGCGCCACCCAGGTGGCATAGAAGCCGCCGAGCGAGGAGCCGACCACGGCCATGCGCTCGCGCGGCCAGCCCGCGATGCCTTGCCTGATCGCCGCCATGGCGGCACGCGGAGAGGGGGGTAGCTGCGGACACCACCAGGTCACGGCCGGGTGCTGCTCCTGCACCCGCGCCGCGACCTTTTGCGCCTTCATGGACTGGGGCGAGGAGCGGAAGCCGTGCAGGTAGAGCAGGTGGGTGGTGGGCATGGGGCGATCATAGGGGCTGCAAGACCGGGCGCCGAAACGAGAACTGACCGGCGCCGGTACATGTGCTGTCAGCCCTCGGCCGTCGCCCGCCGGCCACGTGCGCCAGCCCGCTACAGCGAGAAGTCCTTGGTGTGAGCGCTCGAGTTGATGGTGACGCTGCTGAACGCTCCGCTGCAGTTGCCAGGAATACAGGCGCGGATGTTGTAGATGCCGTAGGGCAGACTGATCGAATAACTGCCATCCGACTGCGTACGGGTGGCCACGAATTGATTCGTCGGGAAGGCGTTGCCGCCGCTTCTCAGTTGAACAGCGTAATTCCCCTTCGGCGCACCCCCAACCCTGACCGTTCCGGAAAGCACGCCGCCAACGGGCAGCGCCACAGTTCCCAAATCGGTCGACGTGCCGCCTACGACAATACTGAGATCGCTGGCCAGCGAAAACTGCGTTTGCCCGTTGTAGAGCGAGGAGCCAACCGCTGTGCCGTTGTCGATCTTGAATTCGACCCGAACCGGACTGATGGTGCTGTAAAGAGTCACCGACCCGTCGGCATTGCTGACCTCGAAACCCTGGTAGCCTGCGCTGCCGTCGTACACGGCGACCTTGGCTTGGCTCACGGCAAGACCGCCGGGACCTGTCAGTTTGGCCGTGACCGTCCCGACGGCGGCGCTGAAGTCCTTGACCACAATTCCCGAGGAAATGTCCGCGGTCTGTGTTTGACCTCTGGTGCGCACGATGTAGTTGGCCTTGGGCGCGAGCCATAGGCGATATTGGCCTTGCAGGTCCGTGCGCAGCCCGTTTACAAAGGCTCCGGTGGTGCTGTCTGGCACGGTGCCGTCGTAGAAGCGCACGCTGATGCCGGTGACGTTTCCTGTGGTGGGATCGCTCACTTTTCCTGAAATCTGGTAGCCGGCCGGCAGCGCGAAGTTGGTGGTGAGTTCGGTTCCCAGGCTCGCGGTCAGGGGCGAGGCTTCGCTGGCCGTGCCGGCCGTGGTGTCGCCTGCGACGTAATACTGCGTGGCGAACGGCTGTTGGGTCGTGTTCACCGCCGCGAGGGTATAGGTGCCGGGGCGCACGTTGAGCCTGAACGCCCCGTCCGGACCGGTCATCGTTCCCGTAACGGGCTGGTCGCTGGTGACATCGCGGGTGTGAACCTTGATGCCGCCCAAGGCGCTGCCTGCGCCCGTCACCTTGCCGCTGATGCGCACGCCGGGTTCCAGCACGAAGTCCGTGGAGACGGCGCTGCCCGCGACGGCGACCTTTTCAGCGCTGAACTGGTTGGCCGCGCCGCCATCCTGGGTCCACCACTCGCTCGCGGCGGTGCTGGTGCCCGTATGGTTGAAGGCGCCCAGGATGTAGTCGCCGGCCGGAACGTTCAGCGTGTACTGGCCCGTCGTGTCGGTATAGGCGATCGCCCGAGTGACCCAGTTGCCGAAGTCGCGCGCCACGATCTTGATGCCCGCCAGTGCTTGGCCGTTGGCATCTTTTACCGAGCCGCTGATCACCCCGCTACTGACGACGCTGCTGACGATGTTGCTGGTTTCCTCGTCGGCCTGCGCCTTGGCCCTCAGCTGAGTGGTCGCCTCTGTGGCCGACGCATAGCTTGTGCCGTCGTTGGCGAGGGCTTGGATCGTGTCCTCGACTGCGGTGACTTCGGCAGTGGTGACACTGGCAAGACCGCTCGCGCTTGCGCTGGCCAGCACCAGGGTGGTTGTGGCGTTGGTTACCGGGTCCACGTTGACAGTGGTGCCGGTGACGATGGCGTCGAGTTGGCCGCCCGATGCCGTGGCGCGTACCACATATTTGCTCGATGGCGTGAATCCTTCCGGGGCTGTGAGGCTGTAGGCCCCGGTTGCATCGGTTGTTGCCGACGCCAGGGGGCTGCCGACCTGGTTGCCGGCGGCGTCAGTTTCGATCAGATTCACGGCGACGCCGGCGCCCACGCCGGAGAACATGCCCGAGGTTTGCGCAAAGGCCGACGATATGAAGAGCCGGGCGAGCCGGCTCAGCAGGTCGGTCGGCTGATTGAAGGCGACTTGCCCTCCTGGGGCGGAGACGGTGCCGGCGATGGTGACGCCGGAGGCCGTGCTCGAATCCCCGCCGCACCCTGACAGGGTGAGCGTCGCAGCACCGGCCATTGCCAATGCAAGTTTTGCTGTTGTCATCTTCATGCGTTCTCTCCTGATATGGCTGCAAGCTGTCCGCGGGCGATGCCCGGGTCTCGCCCGGTCAGGATTTGGCCGTTATTTGTGACAAGCTGCATCCCATAAAGGGGGGGCGCTTCGGTGATGCCTTCGGCAGCGACACCTACCTGCGCTATTCGTCCGTGCTGTTCGGCCTCACGCTCGGCGGCATCGTGGTGACGCGTTTTCGCCGCGCCAGTGCCCAGGCCCGCGCGGCCGAGCGCGCGCGCATCCTGCGCGACATGCACGACGGCGTGGGCTCGCACATCAGCGCGGCGATCCGCCAGCTGCAGTCGGGCAAGGCCAGCCTGGTCGAGCTGTTGCAGACCCTGCGCGACTCGCTGGACCAGCTCAAGCTTTCGATCGACGCGCAGACCATGCGCCACCTGCAGTTCATGGTCTTCGAAGCACTGTCCAATGTGCTGCAGCATGCCCAAGCCGGCGTGGTGCGCATCGAGTCCGACATGGCGCAGGGCAGCGTGAGCCTGCGCATCATCGACAACGGCCGGGGCTTCGACGTGCAGGCGCCTCCGCGCAAGGGGCTGCTCTCCCTGCTCGATCGCGCCGGCGCGATCGGCGCACGCTTGACGCTGCACAGCGCGCCCGGACGCACGGTGCGTCGACATCCGCATTCCCCGGGAGGTTTCCGCCCGCGCGGGATAATCGAGGCCATGGTGGCCATCATTGAAAAACCCTCGCTCTGGCGGCGAGCCTCCCTGGTCCTGCGCGGCTTCGACGGCCCGCTGGCCTTCGCCGTGTTCCTGCTGGCCTGCGCGGGCCTGCTGATCATGTATTCCTCGGGTTACGACCACGGCACACGCTTTTTCGACCATGGCCGCAACATGCTGATCGCCGGCGCCATCATGTTCGTGGTGGCGCAGATCCCGCCGCAGCGGCTGATGCTGCTGGCGGTGCCGCTGTACACCCTGGGTGTGGCCCTGCTGATCGCCGTGGCCTTGTTCGGCATCACCAAGAAGGGCGCGCGGCGCTGGGTCAACGTGGGGGTGGTCATACAGCCCAGCGAAATCCTCAAGATCGCCATGCCGCTGATGCTGGCCTGGTGGTTCCAGAAGCGCGAGGGGCAGCTGCGCCCGCTCGACTTCCTGGTCGCCGGCGCCCTGCTGGCCCTGCCGGTCGGCCTGATCATGAAGCAGCCCGACCTCGGCACCTCGCTGCTGGTGCTGGCGGCCGGCCTGGCCGTGATCTTTTTCGCCGGCCTGAGCTGGAAGCTGATCCTGCCGCCGGTGCTGCTGGGGCTGGTGGGCATGGCGCTGCTGGTGGTCTTCGAGCCCGGTCTGTGCGCCGAGGGCGTGCGCTGGCCCGTGCTGCACGACTACCAGCAGCAGCGGGTGTGCACCCTGCTGGACCCCACGCGCGACCCGCTGGGCAAGGGCTTTCACATCATCCAGGGCATGATCGCCATCGGTTCGGGCGGAGTGTTCGGCAAGGGCTTCATGCAGGGCACGCAGACGCACCTGGAGTTCATTCCCGAGCGCACCACCGACTTCATCTTCGCCGCGTTTTCCGAGGAGTTCGGCCTGGTCGGCAACCTGGCGCTGATCGCGGCCTTCGTCTTCCTGGTGCTGCGCGGCCTGACCATTGCCCTGGAGGCGCCCACGCTGTTCGCCCGCCTGCTGGCCGGCAGCGTGACCATGATTTTCTTCACCTACGCCTTCGTCAACATGGGCATGGTCAGCGGCATCCTGCCCGTGGTGGGCGTGCCGCTGCCCTTCATCAGCTACGGCGGCACGGCCATGGTCACCCTGGGCCTGGGCCTGGGCATCCTGATGTCGATCGCCAAGTCCAAGCGCCTGGTGCAGACCTGAACGAGCCTTTTGTAACAAGCCGGCGTTGCACGAAACCGGGCGCCGGGTTAAAAAACGCGGGCCAACCGTGCTTTGGCAACCAGAGGAGCGTTTCATGGCAGGCAAGTTCGAGCTCAAGAAGTCCAAGAACGAGAAGTTCTTTTTCACACTGCATGCAGACAACGGCCAGACCATTCTGACCAGCGAGATGTACGAATCCAAGCCCAGCGCGGTCAATGGCATCGAATCGGTGAAGAAGAATGCCGCTGCGGACCTGCGCTACGGACGCTTGGTCGGCAAGGACGGATCGCCCTATTTCACGCTCAAGGCCGGCAACGGCCAGGTGATCGGCCAGAGCCAGATGTATTCGGGCGAGAAGGCGCGCGACGAGGGTATCGCGTCCTGCAAGACCCACGGCCCGGGCGCCGCCGTCGACGACCAGGCGGCCTGAGCCTGCGCCGCGCGGCGCCAAGAGGGGCGATGCTGCCCTTTTTTTCGTGGCGGGCCGCGCGCTTCCCTGCCTACAATGCAGCCATGATCTCCCGCGAACCCACCCTCGAACGACTGGCCACGGCCCGCTCCCTGCTGCTCGAACCGTTCGGCCTCGACGAGAGCCACCTGACGCGCGCGCTGGCGGCCATCACCGCCTACCGCGTGGACGATGCGGACCTGTATTTCCAGTACACGCGCTCCGAGGGCTGGAGCCTGGAGGAGGGCATCGTCAAGACTGGCAGCTTCAGCATCGACCAGGGCGTGGGGGTGCGTGCGGTGTCGGGCGAGAAGACCGCCTTCGCCTATTCGGACGACATCTCCGAGTCCTCGCTGATGGACGCGGCGCTGACCGTGCGCAGCATTTCGACGGCCGCTCAGCAGCGGCGCGAGAAGATTCCCGCGCGCAAGGTCGCGCCCAGCCGCTCGCTCTACGCCGGCCTCGACCCCATCGCCACGCTGGACAGCACGGCCAAGGTGCGCCTGCTCGAGAAGGTCGAGCAGCAGGCGCGCGCGCGCGACCCGCGCATCGTGCAGGTGATGGCCGGCCTGGCCAGCGAGTACGACGTGGTGCTGGTGGCGCGCGCCGACGGCACGCTGGCGGCGGACGTGCGCCCGCTGGTGCGCCTGTCGGTGACCGTGATCGCCGAGCAGACGGTCGGCGGCAAGCCGCGCCGCGAGGTGGGCTCGGGCGGCGGCGGCGGCCGTTTCGGCCTCGACCACTTCGACGAGGCGCTGATCCAGCAGTACGTGGGCGACGCGGTCAAGGCCGCGCTGACCAATCTCGAGGCGCGCCCGGCGCCGGCCGGCGAGATGACCGTGGTGCTGGGCCCCGGCTGGCCCGGCATCCTGCTGCACGAGGCGATCGGCCATGGCCTGGAGGGCGACTTCAACCGCAAGGGCTCGAGTGCCTTCAGCGGCCGCATCGGCCAGCGCGTGGCGGCCAAGGGCGTCACGGTGCTGGATGACGGCACCCTGGCCGACCGGCGCGGATCGCTCAACATCGACGACGAGGGCCATGTGTCGCAGCGCAACGTGCTGATCGAGGACGGCATCCTCAAGGGCTATATCCAGGACGCAATGAACGCGCGCCTGATGGGTGTGGCCCCCACCGGCAATGGCCGGCGCGAGAGCTATGCCCATATTCCGATGCCGCGCATGACCAACACCTACATGCTGGGCGGCGACAAGGCGCCCGAGGAGATCGTCGCCAGCATCAAGAAGGGCCTGTACGCCACCAACTTCGGCGGCGGCCAGGTCGACATCACCAGCGGCAAGTTCGTGTTCTCGGCCAGCGAGGCCTTCTGGGTCGAGAACGGCAAGATCCTTTACCCCGTCAAGGGCGCAACCCTGGTCGGCAGCGGCCCCGAGTCGCTCAAGAAGGTCGGCATGATAGGCAACGACATGCGCCTGGATTCGGGCGTCGGCACCTGCGGCAAGGAGGGCCAGAGCGTGCCGGTGGGCGTGGGCCAGCCCACGCTGCGCATCGATGGCCTGACCGTGGGCGGAACCGCCTGAGTTCGAAAATCCCGGGCAGGGCTTGACGGCCGCGCCAGCTGTGCTACATTCGCGACTTATGCAAACGCGCATCGCTTTTTACTTTTACTTTTGGTTCTCTGTCCCCGGCGGACGAGAGGCGAGCGTGTAAGCACCCGAACCCCTCACAAAGAACCGCCGGAGCCCCAAGCCCGGCGGTTTTTTTATGCCCTGAATTTTTCGAACCCTTCACCTTCCGAGGAGCCAGAACGATGAACGCCAAAGCAGCCTCCGCCAGCGATGCCTGGTATGCGCACCCCGTCGACAAGACCAGCCAGACCGACGACCAACGCATCAAGGACATCACCGTGCTGCCGCCTCCCGAACACCTGATCCGTTTCTTCCCGATCGGCGGCACGCCGGTCGAATCGCTGATCGCCCACACGCGCAAGAACATCCACAACATCATCGCCGGCAAGGACGACCGCCTGCTGGTCGTGATCGGCCCCTGCTCGATCCACGACCCGGCCGCTGCGCTCGACTACGCGCGCCGCCTCAAGCCCCTGCGCGACAAGTACGCCGACTCCCTGGAGGTCGTGATGCGCGTGTACTTCGAAAAGCCTCGCACCACGGTGGGCTGGAAAGGGCTGATCAACGACCCCTACCTCGACGAGAGCTTCCGCATCGACGAGGGCCTGCGCATCGCGCGCCAGCTGCTGATCGAGATCAACCGCCTGGGCCTGCCGGCGGGCAGCGAGTTCCTGGACGTGATCTCGCCGCAGTACATCGGCGACCTGATCAGCTGGGGCGCGATCGGTGCGCGCACCACGGAAAGCCAGGTGCATCGCGAGCTGGCGTCGGGCCTGTCGGCGCCGATCGGCTTCAAGAACGGTACCGACGGCAACATCAAGATCGCCACCGACGCGATCCAGGCCGCCGCGCGCGGCCACCATTTCCTGTCCGTGCACAAGAACGGCCAGGTCGCCATCGTGCAGACCCAGGGCAACAAGGATTGCCACGTCATCCTGCGCGGCGGCAAGGCGCCCAATTACGACGCGGCCAGCGTGGCCGCGGCCTGCAAGGAGCTCGAAGCGGCCAAGCTGCCGGCCACCCTGATGGTGGACTGCAGCCATGCCAACAGCTCCAAGCAGCACGAACGGCAAGTCGATGTGGCGCGGGACATTGCCGCACAACTCTCAGGGGGGTCGCGCCACATTTTCGGTGTCATGGTGGAAAGCCACATCGTCGCGGGGGCGCAGAAGTTCACCCCCGGCAAGGACGACGTGGCCAAGCTCGAATACGGCAAGAGCATCACCGACGCCTGCATAGGCTGGGACGACTCGTTGCGGGTGCTCGACGTCCTGTCGGAGGCTGTCAAGGCGCGGCGCGCCCGCTGAAGCTGCGAGTGGGCGCGGCCTGCACGGGTTGGCGGCGATGGCCAGGCAGTCGGTGCGCCTGTTCAGACCGCCACCTGTCCTTGCGACAGGAGGATGCGTACCAAGTCTGCCAGCCGGTTGACGTGTGCCTTGGCATAGATCTCCTTGACGTGCGAGCGCACGGTCTCCTCCGAGATGTTGAGAAGGCGCGCCGTAGTTTTGTAGCTGTTGCCACCCGCGAGCGTGCGCGCGACCCGGGCTTGGCCTTCGGTGAAGCCATAGAGCTGGCGCAGGCGAGTGCTGCCGGGCAGGCGCACGGCTGCCGGGTCGGTGATGAAAACCACGAAACGGACCGATTCGCCTTCGGCGATCCAGGCGGCGGAGGAGGGCAGCGGTGAACATTGCAGCGCGTAGCGCTGGCCCGGCTTGCCCCGGCTGACCGAAAAACCGTCGGAAAAATGGGTTGGCTCGTGCTGGTCGAGGGCGTGGACCGTGGTCAGCCACTGCGTCAGACTCGGCGCCCCGGCCGTGTGGCCCTGCGCGTCGAGTTGCTGCTGTCCATTCACGGTCAATCCGTCGCCGCGCGTGATCACCGCGCGGGCGGCTTCGTTGAGGTGCAGGACTTCCCGGCGCTCGTTGAGCAGGGCCACGCCAAAGCTCAACCGGCTCAGCGCCGAGAGGATCGAAGCGGTCTGTAGCCGCGCGGTATCGAGCCGGTGCATCACGCCCAGCGCGCGCGACAGGTGCGGAACCAGCAGCCGCAGCCAGGCTTGGTCATCGCGGCTGAAGGGCGGCGCCTCGAAGGGGCGGAAGATCGACAGGGCCGTGGCTGGCAAGCCGGGCGTTCCGGCGAAGACGAAGCCGGTGCACAAATGGCCGATTCCCATGCCGCAGAGGAATTCGCGGAAGAAGACGGACTGCTCCAGCACCGCGCGCGGCACGAGATCCTCGCCGACGTACACCGAGCCTTCCGGGACGGGCCCGCGCTCCAGCAAGGCGGCGGCCCAGATGTCGTGTTCGATGTAGCGCGTGGCCCAGCGCTGCAGGTCGGCTTCGCTGATGTTCCACGGGAATACCAGGCCGCCGTCCTGCGGACCCAGGTAGGGGGTGAACAGCAGGCCCTTGTTGGCTCCCATCGACGCGGCGACGGCGGCCACGGCCTCGGACCAGCGCGCTGGCTGAACTGCCGCCTCGTAGACCAGATGCATCAGGCGCGAGAAATTCTCGGCGCTGCGTGCGGTTGGTGCCGCGGAACTGCTTGTCTGGAAGCCCACGATGCGGTCTCCGCTATCCGTTTGACAGCGCCTGCAATAACCTGGCGTGCACGCCGCCGAAGCCGCCATTGCTCATGCACAGCAGATGGTCGCCCGGCCGTGCGACGGCCACGACCTGGGCCACGAGCTCGTCTATGCTGTCCGCGACACTGGCCCGCTCGCCCATGGCGGCGAGCGCGGCGCGCGCGTCCCAGCCCAGGCCGCCGGCGTGGCAGAAGGCCAGGTCGGCGCCCTCCAGGCTCCAGGGCAGCTGGGCCTTCATGGTGCCGAGCTTCATGGTGTTGCTGCGCGGCTCGAACACCGCGAGGATGCGCGCCTCGGGGCCGACCTGGCGCCGCAGGCCATCTATCGTGGTGCGTATCGCCGTGGGGTGGTGGGCAAAATCGTCGTAGACCGCGACGCCGCCCGCCGTGCCGCGCAGCTCCATGCGCCGCTTCACGTTCTCGAAGCGGCCCAGGGCCTGGGCGGCGAGCGCGGGCGCCACGCCCACATGCTCGGCCGCCGCGATCGCCGCCAGCGCGTTGAGCTGGTTGTGCACGCCGCCCAGTCGCCAGTCCACCGTGGCGACCGGCCGGCCCTGTTGGAGCACCGAGAAATGGCCGGGCTCGCCCTCGGAACTGAAGTCGCTAACCGTGGCGCCGAAGCTGCGCAGCTCGCTCCAGCAGCCCTGGGCCAGCACGCGCGTCAGGCTTTCCTCCAGGCCGTTCACCACGACCCGTCCCTGGGATGGCACGGTCCGCACCAGGTGGTGGAATTGCCGTTCGATCGCCGCCAGATCGTCGAAGATGTCTGCGTGATCGAATTCCAGGTTGTTCAGGATCGCGGTGCGCGGACGGTAGTGCACGAACTTGCTGCGCTTGTCGAAAAACGCCGTGTCGTACTCGTCGGCCTCGATCACGAAGAGGGGGCGGGCGCCGTGTTTCGCCGCCGGGCCGCCCCAAGGCGAAACAGCCCCCTCGGGGGGCAGCGCAGCACACGAAGTGGCAAGCGTGGGGGCACCTAATCTCGCCGAGACGCCAAAGTTCACCGGCACGCCGCCGACCAGAAAGCCCGGCTGCAGGCCGGCGGCCTCCAGGATCCAGGCCAGCATGGAAGTCGTGGTGGTCTTGCCGTGCGTGCCCGCCACTGCCAGCACATGGCGGCCCTGCAGCACATGCTCGGCCAGCCACTGGGGGCCGCTGGTGTAGGCTGCGCCGGCGTCCAGGATGGCTTCCATGAGCGGGAACTTCGGGCTGCCGTCAGCCAGGCGGGCCCGGCCGACCACGTTGCCGACCACGAAGATGTCGGGCGCGAGGGCCAGCTGGTCGGCGCCGTAGCCCTCGATCAGGTCGATTCCCAGGGCGCGCAGCTGATCGCTCATGGGCGGGTACACGCCCGCGTCGCAGCCCGTGACCCGGTGGCCGGCCTCGCGCGCCAGCGCCGCGACGCCGCCCATGAAGGTGCCGCAAATACCCAGGATATGAATGTGCATTGCGGCAATTGTAGGTGTGGCCGGCAGGCGCTCGCGCGCGTGCAGAATCTGCTCCCATGGACAGTCTGACGCAGGAAATCGCAGGGGCCGCGGCCCGTCTGGTGGTGGAGGAGGGCCTGGAGTACGGCCCGGCCAAGCGGCGCGCGCTCAAGCTGCTGGGCCTGCCGCCGCGCACCGCCTTGCCGCCCAACGATGCGCTCGAGGACGCGGTGCGTGAACACATCGCCCTGTTCTGCGCCGACACCCAGCCGGGCGAGCTGGCGGCGCTGCGCCGCCTGGCCCTGGTCTGGATGGAGCGGCTGGCCGAATTCCGCCCGCACCTGGGTGGGGCGGTGTGGAACGGCACCGCGACGCGGCTCTCCGACCTCTACATCCAGCTGTTCTGCGACGACCCCAAATCGGCGGAGATCGCGCTGATTGACCGCAACGTCCCGTACGAAGCCCGCACGGTCCAGGGGCTGCGCGGCGAGGCCGTGGAGGCGCTGAGCCTGCACAGCCCCTGCCCGGAGCTCGGCGAAACCGTGGGTGTCCATCTGATGGTGTATGACCATGACGACCTGCGCGGCGCGCTGCGGGCAGACAGCCGCGGCCGCTCCCCGCGCGGCGATCTGGCGGCCGTCAGGGCCCTGGTTGCGGCATGATGCGGGCATGAAAGACACGGATCACGCATCTTCTGCGCCGCGGCCGGGGCGTCGCAGCTTGTTTGCCGGCGTGGCTGCGGCCGCCGCGCTGGCCGGCGCAGGCCTGGCCTGGTGGCGGCTGCGGCCGCAGGCGATGGAGACTGAGGCCGAGGCGGCGCTGTGGCAGCGGCGCTTCGCGCGTCCCGAAGGCGGCGAGCTGGTTCTGCAGTCGCTGCGCGGCCGGCCCCTGCTGATCAACTTCTGGGCCACCTGGTGTCCGCCCTGCGTCGAGGAGCTGCCGCTGCTGGACCGTTTCTACCGTGAACACGCGGCCCGCGGCTGGCAGGTGGTGGGCCTGGCGGTCGACCAGCTGGCGCCGGTGCAGGGTTTCTTGCGCAAGCTGCCGCTGAGTTTTCCCATCGGCCTGGCCGGCTTCGAGGGCGCCGAGCTGGCGCGCTCGCTGGGCAACACCACGGGCGGCCTGCCGTTCACCGTGGTGCTGGGCGCCCAGGGCCAGGTGCTTCAGCGTAAAATCGGCCAGGTCAGCCCGCAGGATCTGCAGCAATGGGCGACGCACAGCTAGGCGCGGCGCGCCATGCCAGGCTTTGAGTAGCCGGCAAATCGAAGAAGAAAATTAAAAAAGCGTGAAATTGGCGTAATTTGATGTAAATTCCCGCCTTTCCGCTTGCCCTCGTTGGAGCCCTCATGGATTTGCGCAAACTCAAGACGTTGATCGACCTCGTGTCCGAGTCCAACGTGTCAGAACTCGAAATCACCGAAGCCGAAGGCAAGGTCCGTATCGTCAAGAGCGGTGGCGTCGCGGTTGCCGCGCCGGTCGTCATGGCGGCTCCCGTGGCGGCCGTGGCCGCCGCCTCTGCCGCGCCGGCACTGGCTGCCGCGCCGGCTGCGCCCAGCGGCCATGTGGTCAAGTCGCCCATGGTCGGCACCTTCTACCGCTCCGCCAGCCCGGGTGCCAAGCCCTTCGTCGAGCTGGGCAGCCAGGTCAAGGAAGGCGACACCATCTGCATCATCGAGGCCATGAAGATCCTCAACGAGATCGAGGCCGACAAGAGCGGCACCGTCACCCAGATCCTCGGCGAGAACGGCCAGGCGGTCGAGTACGGTCAACCCTTGTTCATCATCGAATGACGCGGCCAGGACGCTTCACGCATGTTCAAGAAAATCCTGGTCGCCAACCGCGGCGTTCATGCCGCAGGCATGGCGGAGCAAATCGCGCGGGCACGCGCAGCGTGCGGGCGATGAGCCGCGGGAGACCCAATGTTTAAGAAGATTCTGGTCGCCAACCGCGGCGTTCATGCCGCAGGCATGGCGGAGCAAATCGCGCGGGCACGCGCAGCGTGCGGGCGATGAGCCGCGGGAGACCCAATGTTTAAAAAGATTCTGGTCGCCAACCGCGGCGAAATCGCCCTGCGTATCCAGCGCGCCTGCCGCGAGCTGGGCATCAAGGCGGTGATGGTCTATTCCGAAGCCGACCGCGAGGCCAAGTACGTCAAACTGGCCGAGGAAGCGGTCTGCATAGGCCCGGCAGCCTCGCCGCTGAGCTACCTCAACATGCCGGCCATCATCTCGGCGGCCGAGGTGACCGATGCCGAGGCCATCCACCCCGGCTACGGCTTCCTGTCCGAAAACGCCGACTTTGCCGAGCGCGTCGAGCAAAGCGGCTTCCAGTTCATCGGCCCCACGCCCGAGTCGATCCGCATCATGGGCGACAAGGTGTCGGCCAAGCAGGCCATGATCCGCGCCGGCGTGCCCTGCGTGCCCGGCTCGGACGGCGAACTGCCCGATGACCCGGTGCAGATCCGCCGCATCGCCAAATCGGTCGGCTACCCGGTCATCATCAAGGCGGCCGGCGGCGGCGGCGGGCGCGGCATGCGCGTGGTGCACACCGAGGCCGCGCTGATCAACGCGGTGCAGATGACCAAGGCCGAAGCCGGCGCGGCTTTCGGCAACCCGGCCGTGTACATGGAGAAGTTCCTCCAGAACCCGCGCCACATCGAGATCCAGGTGCTGGCCGACAAGCACCGCAACGCGGTCTACCTGGGCGAGCGCGACTGCTCCATGCAGCGCCGCCACCAGAAGGTGATCGAGGAAGCGCCGGCGCCCGGCATCCCGCGCAAGCTGATCGAGAAGGTCGGCGAGCGCTGCGTCGCGGCCTGCAAGAAGATCGGCTACCGCGGCGCCGGCACCTTCGAGTTCCTGTACGAGAACGGCGAGTTCTACTTCATCGAGATGAACACCCGCGTGCAGGTGGAGCACCCGGTGACCGAATGGATCACCGGCGTGGACATCGTGAAGACGCAGATCATGGTGGCGGCCGGCGAGAAGCTCCCGTTCACCCAGCGCCAGATCGAGATCCGCGGCCACGCCATCGAGTGCCGCGTCAATGCCGAGGACCCGTACAAGTTCACGCCCTCGCCCGGGCGCATCACGCTCTGGCATGCCCCCGGCGGCCCCGGCGTGCGCGTGGACTCGCATGTCTACAACAACTATTTCGTGCCGCCCAACTACGATTCCATGATCGGCAAGATCATCGTGCACGGCGACACGCGCGAGCAGGCGCTGGCGCGCATGCAGACGGCGCTGGCCGAGACCGTGGTCGAGGGCATCAACACCAACATCCCGCTGCACCGCGAGCTGATGGTCGACGCCAAGTTCATGGCCGGCGGCACCAACATCCACTACCTGGAAGAGTGGCTGGACCACCACCGGCGCTAATCGATGCACGAACTCAGCCTGCTGTGTCCCGAGGACCGGGTCGAGACCCTCAGCGAGGCGCTGGAGGCGCTGGAGGCGCTGAGCGTGTCGGTGGAGGACGCCGACGCCCAGACCGAGGCCGAGCAGGCCCTGTTCGGCGAGCCCGGCATGCCGCCGCCCAAGGACGGCTGGCAGCGCTCGCGCATGGTGGCGCTGTTCGCGCAGGAGGCGGCGGCGCGCGAGGCCGCGACCCTGCTGGCCGCGCAGGACTTCTTCTCGGGTTGCCAGCTGCTGGGCGTCACCCAGGTGCCCGACCAGGACTGGGTGCGCCTCACCCAGTCGCAGTTCGCGCCGGTCGAGATCACGCCCGAGTTCTGGATCGTGCCGACCTGGCACGAGCCGCCGGCACAGGCGCGGCAGCTCATCCGGCTCGACCCCGGCCTGGCCTTCGGCACCGGCACCCACCCGACCACGCGCATGTGCCTGCGCTGGATCGCCGCGCACCCGCCCCGGGGCCAGCGCGTGCTCGACTATGGCTGCGGCTCGGGCATCCTGGCCATTGGCGCAGCGAAATACGGCGCTGCCGAGGTCGACGCGGTGGACATCGACGAGGCGGCCGTGGCTTCGACCCAGCTCAACGCCGAGGCCAATGGCGTGAGCCTGAGCGCCGGCCTGCCCGAGCGTGCCCAGGGCCGCTACCAGACCGTGCTGGCCAACATCCTGGCCACGCCGCTCAAGGTGCTGGCGCCGCTGCTGTGCGCCCATGTGGCGCCGGGTGGTGCGCTGGTGCTGGCCGGCATACTGGAGCGCCAGGCCGACGAGCTCAAGGCGGCCTACGCGCCCTACGCCCGGCTGGAGGTCGCCGACAGCGAGGACGGCTGGATCCTGATGACCGCCACGCTCTGAACGCGCAGGGCGCGGAGCCCGGAGTCATGGGTGACAGGCCCTAGAATGCGGGGCACATGAGCCTCATCACACGCTGCCCCGCCTGCGCGACGATGTTCAAGGTCGTGCCCGACCAGCTGCGCATGTCCGAGGGCTGGGTGCGCTGCGGCCGCTGCGCCGAGGTGTTCGACGCCTCGCTGTCGCTACAGCCCGTGGACGCCGTCGCGGCGCCAGCTTCCTCCGCGCCCGCTTCCCCGGCGCCTGCTGCGTCTGCTCCCTCCGCGTCGGCCATGCCACTGCCCGGGCCCGCGCCAGCCTCGGCGCCCGAATCCCCCGTGGTCGTGCCGGTCGTCTTGTCCGCCGCATCGGAGGCCGGCAACGCCGTCCCCCGCGTGGCTGTGGCGCCCGTGACGCGCGAGGAATGGCCCCCGGTCGACCTGCCGCCCGAGGCCACGCTGGCGGAAGAGGCCGTGTTTGCCCAGGAAGCCCTGATCGGCGCCATGGCCCAGGCCGCGCGTCGCGAGGCCTGGGCCGAGGAGACGGTCGAGGCCAGCTCGTCCTTGCTGCGCCGGGCCGACCTGGACAGCGAGGCTCTCGAAGACAGCGAGCGCATGACCCTGCCACCCTGGGCGCCGGAATGGGCGCCCACCACGGTGGAGCCTGCGCCGCCCGAGCTCGCCTTCGTGCGCGCGGCGCGGCGCCAGCCCTTCTGGCGCCGCCGCGCGCCGCGCGCCTTGTGGGCGTCGCTGGTCGGCGCCCTGGTGCTGGCCCTCGGCCTGCAGTGGGCGCTGCAGCAGCGCGACCGGCTGGCCGCCGCCCAGCCTCGCCTCAAGCCCTGGCTGGCGGCGCTGTGCGCGCCCTTGGGCTGCCGCATCGGACCGCCGCGCCAGATCGATGCGGTCGCGATCGAAGGCTCCAGTTTCAGCCGGCTCGGTGCCGACGCCTTCCGCCTGAGCCTGAGCTTGCGCAACGGCGCCGTCACGGAAGTGGCCATGCCCTCGCTCGAGCTCACGCTGACCGACCTGCAGGACCAGCCCGTGCTGCGGCGCGTGCTGCATCCGGCCGACCTGGGCGCCCCTGTGGCGCTGGCGGCCTCGGGCGAGTGGAGCGCCAGCACCGCCCTGGCGGTCGACGCGCAGGCCGGTGCGCCGCGCGTGGCCGGCTACCGCCTGATCGCCTTCTACCCCTGAACCTCGTCCCCTTCCCAACCTTCACTGCGACAGCACGGAATTTCCATGGCAACCCTGATCTGCGGCTCCCTGGCCTTCGACACCATCATGAGTTTTGAGGGGCGCTTTGCCGAGCAGATCCTGCCCGACCAGCTGCACATCCTCAACGTCTCCTTCCTCGTGCCCGGCCTGCGGCGCGACTTCGGCGGCTGCGCCGGCAACATCGCCTACAGCCTCAAGGCACTGGGCGGCGAGCCCCTGCCCATGGCCGCCGTGGGCAGCGACGGCACCGACTACCTGCAGCGCCTGGAGGCGCTGGGCATCAGCACCGAGTTCGTGCGCGCGGTGGGCGAGACCTACACCGCACAGGCCATGATCATGACCGACCGCGACAACAACCAGATCACGGCCTTCCACCCCGGCGCCATGATGCAGGCGCATCTGACGCCGGTGCCGGCACGCAGCGACATCCGGCTCGGCATCATCGCGCCGGACGGGCGCGACGCCATGCTGCAGCACGCCGAGCAGTTCCAAGCGGCCGGCATTCCCTTCGTCTTCGATCCGGGCCAGGGACTGCCCATGTTCGACGGCTCCGAGTTGGCGCGCTTCGTCGAGCAGGCGAGCTGGGTCACGGTCAACGACTACGAGGGCAAGATGCTCAGCGACCGAACGGGCTGGACGCCGGCCGAGATCTCGCGCCGCGTCCAGGGCCTGGTGATCACGCTGGGCCACGAGGGCTGCGAGGTCTGGGTCCAAGGCGAGGTCACCCGCATCGCTGCGGTGCAGGCCGAGGCCGTGGTCGATCCCACGGGCTGCGGCGATGCCTGGCGCGGCGCCCTGCTGTACGGGCTGGAGCGCGGCTGGCCGCTGGCGCGCTGCGCCGAGCTCGGCAACCGCATCGGCGCGCTCAAGATCGCGCAGCGCGGCCCGCAGAACTACCAGGTCGATCTGGGCGCGCTGGGGCTCTGAGGCACGGGGGGCTGGCGCGCCGGTCCCCATGAAAAAAGCCCGATGCCTTGTGGGGCATCGGGCCGACGGGCGAGGCGCCTTCGCTCAGGGCTTGCTGGCCGTGGGGAAGGGCCAGGCGGCCTGCGGGTTCAGCGTGGTCTGCGCCGCGGGGGCCGCAGCGGCGGCAGGGGCAGCAGGCGCTTTCGCGGCTTTCTTCGCGGCCGGCTTCTTGGCTGCTTTCTTGGCGGCAGGCGCTTTCGCGGCTTTCTTGGCCGGCGCGGCCTTCTTGGCTACGGCTTTTTTCGCAGCCGCTTTCTTGGCGGGCGCGGCCTTCTTGGCTACGGCTTTTTTCGCGACGGCTTTCTTGGCCGGTGCAGCCTTCTTGGCGGGCGCAGCTTTCTTGGCGGGTGCGGCCTTCTTGGCCGGTGCCGCCTTCTTGGCTACGACTTTTTTCGCGACGGCTTTTTTGGCCGGTGCGGCCTTTTTCGCCGGAGCGGCCTTCTTGGCCGGAGCGGCCTTCTTCGCTACCGCCTTTTTCGCCGGAGCGGCTTTCTTGGCGGGTGCGGCCTTCTTCGCCGGAGCGGCCTTCTTGGCGGCCGGTTTCTTTGCAGTTGCCATGGTTTTCTCCTTGATCAAGTGGAAGAAAGCACTTCGCGCGTGTTGGATCGCGCCAAGCGACTCATGGCGTTGGGCTTGCGCCCAGCGCCATGAATACGGGGGCACAGGCTCTGGCGCCGCTCTGCGGCGGCGTCCGGGGTCTGTGCGGATCTTGTGGTCATTGCTTTAACGGTCAATCCCAGGAAAGCGCGCCGCCCGACTGGTACTCGATGACGCGGGTCTCGAAGAAGTTGCGTTCCTTCTTCAGGTCGATCATCTCGCTCATCCAGGGGAACGGGTTTTCCTCGTTCGGGAACAGCGCTTCCAGGCCGATCTGCGTGGCGCGGCGGTTCGCGATGTAGCGCAGGTAGCCCTTGAACATGGAGGCATTGAGGCCCAGCACGCCGCGCGGCATGGTGTCCTCGGCATAGCGGTATTCGAGCTCGACGGCCTTCTGGAACAAGGCCCGGATCGAGGCCTTGAACTCGGCGGTCCACAGCTGCGGGTTCTCGAGCTTGAGCTGGTTGATCAGGTCGATGCCGAAGTTGCAGTGCATGGACTCGTCGCGCAGGATGTACTGGTACTGCTCGGCCGCGCCGGTCATCTTGTTCTGGCGGCCCAGGGCCAGGATCTGGGTGAAGCCGACGTAGAAGAACAGGCCTTCCATCAGGCAGGCGAACACGATCAGCGACTTGAGCAGGGTCTGGTCGGTCTCCAGCGTGCCGGTCTTGAAGTCGGGGTTCATGATCGCCTCGATGAACGGGATCAGGAACTCGTCCTTGTCGCGGATCGACTGCACCTCATGGTAGGCGTTGAAGATCTCCGACTCGTCCAGGCCCAGCGACTCGACGATGTACTGGTAGGCGTGCGTGTGGATCGCTTCTTCAAACGCTTGGCGAAGCAGGAACTGGCGGCACTCGGGCGCCGTGATGTGGCGGTAGGTGCCGAGCACGATGTTGTTGGCGGCCAGCGAGTCGGCGGTGACGAAGAAGCCGAGGTTGCGCTTGATGATGCGGCGCTCGTCCTCGGTGAGACCGTTCGGGTCCTTCCACAGCGCGATGTCGCGGTTCATGTTCACCTCCTGCGGCATCCAGTGGTTGGCGCAGGTGGCGAGGTATTTTTCCCAGGCCCACTTGTACTTGAACGGCACGAGCTGGTTGACGTCGGTCTGGCCGTTGATGATGCGCTTGTCCGCGGCGTTGACGCGGCGCTGGCTGGTCGTGCCCGCGGTGGCGGTAGCGGTGGGGGCGGGAGAGAGGGAAGGAAACTCCGTCGGGCGGCTCGTTGCGAAACCGCCGGTGGGGTGAGGCTGCAGCGCAGTCTTGACTTCTTGGTCCCAGGTCAACATAGAAATTTCCAGTGCTCAAATTATGAGAGCAACGATATGAATTGCAAAGTGCTCGTTCACATCGTTGCCTCGTGGTGGCTTGCTTGTGTTGCTCAATTGCATCGCGCGGCACGCGAGCTGCGCGTCGCGCGATGCGCGGCCCGGCTCACTGGCAGGCTTCGCAGCCCGGGTCGTCGATGGCGCAGAACTTGATGTCGGTCGCCGGCGTCGCATCGAGCTGGGCCTGCGAGGGACTGGAAAGCTGCGCATGCGCAGCGGCGGCGGCGGCCTCGAGCGCGCTCATGCCGGAGGGCGCCGCGCTGCCCGAGGACACGGCGTTCAGGCGGCCCGACTGCACGGTGGACTTCTCGGCGTGCGTGGCGCTGATGGTGCGCAGGTAGTAGGTGGTCTTGAGGCCGCGCAGCCAGGCCAGCTTGTAGGTGTCGTCGAGCTTCTTGCCCGAGGCGCCGGCCATGTAGATGTTCAGGCTCTGCGCCTGGTCGATCCACTTCTGGCGGCGCGCGGCGGCTTCCACCAGGAACGTGGGCTCGACCTCGAAGGCCGTGGCGTACAGCGCCTTGATGTCCTGCGGCACGCGGTCGATGGAGCGCAGCGATCCGTCGAAGTGCTTGAGGTCCATGACCATGACGTCGTCCCACAGGCCCAGGCGCTTGAGGTCCTTGACCAGGTAGCCGTTGATCACGGTGAACTCGCCCGACAGGTTGGACTTGACCGAGAGGTTGCCGAAGCAGGGCTCGATCGAGGCGTCGACGCCGATGATGTTGGAGATCGTCGCCGTGGGGGCGATGGCCACGCAGTTGGAGTTGCGCATGCCGTCCTGGGCGATCTTGCGGCGCAGCGCCTCCCAGTCCAGCGTGGCCGAGCGGTCCACCTGGACATAGGGCGAAGCACCGGGTCCCTCCCCAGTGCTGTAGCCGCCGCGCGCCTTGGCCAGCAGTTCCAGCGTGTCCAGCGGCAGCACGCCCTGGTCCCACAGCGAGCCCTCGTAGCTCGAGTACCTTCCGCGCTCGGCCGACAGTTCGGTCGAAGCCCAGTAGGCGTGGTAGCACACGGCCTCCATGGACTGGTCGGCGAACTCCACGGCCTGCTGCGAGGCGTAGGGGATGCGCAAGGCGTAGAGCGCGTCCTGGAAACCCATCACGCCCAGGCCCACCGGGCGGTGACGCAGGTTGGAGTCGCGCGCCTTCTTGACCGCGTAGTAGTTGATGTCGATCACGTTGTCTAGCATGCGCATCGCGGTCGCGATCGTCTTGCGCAGCTTGTCGTGGTCGATCTTGCCGTCCTTGATGTGCTGCGGCAGGTTGACCGAGCCGAGGTTGCAGACCGCGGTTTCGGTGTCGCTGGTGTTGAGCGTGATCTCGGTGCAGAGGTTGGACGAGTGCACCACGCCGGCATGCTGCTGGGGCGAGCGCACGTTGCAGGCGTCCTTGAAGGTGATCCAGGGGTGGCCGGTCTCGAACAGCATGGACAGCATCTTGCGCCACAGGTCGACCGCGGGCAGGCTCTTGCTGGGCTTGATCTCGCCGCGCCTGGCGCGCTCCTCGTAGGCGACGTAGGCTTTCTCGAACTCGGCGCCGAACTTGTCGTGCAGGTCCGGGCAGTCGGAGGGCGAGAACAGGGTCCAGTCGCCCTTTTCCATGACGCGGCGCATGAACAGGTCGGGGATCCAGTTCGCGGTGTTCATGTCGTGCGTGCGGCGGCGGTCGTCGCCGGTGTTCTTGCGCAGCTCCAGGAACTCCTCGATGTCCAGGTGCCAGGTCTCCAGGTAGGTGCAGACCGCGCCCTTGCGCTTGCCGCCCTGGTTGACGGCCACGGCCGTGTCGTTGACCACCTTGAGGAAGGGCACCACGCCCTGCGACTCGCCGTTCGTGCCCTTGATGTGGCTGCCCAGGGCGCGCACGCGCGTCCAGTCGTTGCCCAGGCCGCCGGCGAACTTGGACAGCAGGGCGTTTTCCTTGATCGACTCGTAGATGCCGTCCAGGTCGTCGGGCACCGTGGTCAGGTAGCAGGAGGACAGCTGCGAGCGCAGCGTGCCGCTGTTGAACAGGGTCGGCGTGCTCGACATGAAGTCGAACGAGGACAGCACCTCGTAGAACTCTATGGCGCGCGCCTCGCGGTCGGTCTCGTTCAGCGCCAGGCCCATGGCCACGCGCATGAAGAAGGCCTGCGGCAGCTCGATGCGGGTCTTGCGCACGTGCAGGAAGTAGCGGTCGTACAGGGTCTGCAGGCCCAGGTAGTCGAACTGCAGGTCGCGCTCGGCCTTGAGCGCGGCGCCCAGGCGCGTCAGGTCGAACTCGAGCAGCCTGGGGTCCAGCAGCTCGTGGTCCACGCCCTTCTGGATGAACCGCGGGAAGTAGCTCGCGTAGCGCTCGCCGAGCTGCGCCGGCGAGACCTCCTCGCCCAGGATTTCCTTGGCGATGGTGTGCAGCAGCAGGCGCGCGGTGGCGTAGGTGTAGTCGGGGTCCTTCTCGATCAGCGTGCGGGCGGCCAGGATGGAGGCCTTGTAGACTTCGTCCACGGGCACGCCGTCATACAGGTTGCGCATGGTCTCGGCCACGATGGGCTCGGGCTTGACGTCCTGCCCCAGGCCGGTGCAGGCCGACTCGATTAGGCCCTTGAGCTGGTTCAGGTCCAGCGCCACGCGCTGGCCGCCGTCGATCACATGCAGCGTGGGCGCCGGCGCCTGGGCCGCCGCGGCGGCCTGGCTGGCGCGCTCCTGGGTGCGGCGCTCGCGGTACAGCACGTAGGCGCGCGCGATCTCGTGGTGGCCGCTGCGCATCAGGCCCAGCTCGACCTGGTCCTGCACGTCCTCGATGTGGAAGGTGCCGCCACCCGGGCGCGAGCGCACCAGGGCGCGCACCACGTTCTGGGTCAGGCTGTCGACCACCTCGCGCACGCTGGCCGAGGCCGCGCCCTGGGTGCCGTGCACGGCCAGGAAGGCCTTCATCATGGCGACGGCGATCTTGTTCGGCTCGAACGGCACGACGGCGCCGTTGCGGCGGATGATCTGGTATTGGGCCAGCGCGCCGGCGCTCTGGCCGGCGGTGTCGGTGGCGCCCGTGGCGGACACGTGGGCGGGTTGGACAGGGCTTGGGGTGTTCAGGGCAGGTTGCATGGTTTCCTTCCTCTTTGGCGATTTCCGGTGGTGGCCAAGTTTAGTCGCAAAACGCTAGATATGGTGTTCCAGTATTGCGTTGGACCCTATAGGTAGTGGTCCTGGGTTCTGGGGCGGTCACAGGCTCTGCACAGGCTTATCCACAGCCTGTGCACGGTGTTCGCTCTGCCTGTGGCCAAGTTTCGCTAGCAGCAAGTCCAATGCCGGCGCGCCTGTCAACTCCCGCCTGATCCGCCTGAGCCGCGTCGGTCCGGCTTATCCACCGCAGCCTTGTCGGACCTGCCCTGGGGACAGGAGGGGCGTGAAAAAATCGACGCGGCCGCTCGGCTACCGACCGCTTCGCGGCGCACGCTGCGCTGCACCATGGCACCGCATGGCGTGCTCGGAGATGGACGGCGCCGCGTCGATCGTCAGGGCGCCGGGGGCGGAAGCCAGCCCGTAGGCCAGCCCAGTGTGCGCTGCAGCAAAGGCCAGTCGAAACCGGGACCGGGGTCCTGCTTGCGGCCCGGCGCGATGTGCTCGTGGCCGGCGACATGGCGCACCGGGTAGCGCTGGGCGAGGGCCGCGCACAGCCCGCCCAGGCTTTCGTACTGCGCGGGCTCGAAGGCTTCGCCCTCCAGCCCCTCGAGCTCGATGCCCACCGAGTCGTCGTTGCAGTTGCCGCGGCCGCGGTAATGCGAGGCGCCTGCATGCCAGGCGCGGTCGTCGCAGCTGACGAACTGCCACAGCTCGCCGTCGCGCCGGACATAGAAATGCGCCGACACCTGCAGGCCGCGGATCTGCTGGAAGTAGGGGTGGGCGTCCCAGTCCAGCCGGTTGGTGAACAGTCGCTGGACCTGGTCGCCGCCGTACTCGCCAGGCGGCAGGCTGATCGAGTGCAGCACGATCAGATCGACCGCGGCGCCCGCGGGGCGCGGGCCATGGTTGGGCGAGTCCAGGCGGCGGGCGAAGCGGTACCAGCCGTCCTGCCACAACGGGTCACGGGGGCCGGGGTCAGTCCGTGTCATCGGCGCCGGCCTCGCTGTTCGGCCCGGTGATCTGCAGGCGGGCCATGCGGTAGCGTATCTGGCGCAGGTTCAGGCCCAGGCGCGCTGCCGCGGCCGTGCGGTTGAAGCCGGTCTCCTGCAGGGTGCGCAACAGGATCTCGCGCTCGCACTGGTCCAGCCAGGCGGCCAGGTTGTCGGGCAGCGGGGACTGGGACTGGGCCTCGCCGGCGCCGGCTTCGGGCGCCGGTGCGGCCTGCGATGCGATGTGCAGCATGTCGGCCTCGCCCAGCGCCACGGCGCGGTGCAGCAGGTTCTCGAGTTCGCGCACGTTGCCCGGCAGCGGATGCGCCTCGAGCTGCTGCAGCAGCTCGGGCGACAGGCTGGGAAGGGGGGGATGGCCGCTGTCCGCGGCGATGCGCTGCAGCAGGGCATCGCACAAGGCGGGCAGGTCTTGGCGGCGCTCGCGCAGCGCGGGCACCAGGATGTCGATCACGTTGAGCCGGTAATAAAGATCCTGGCGAAAGCGCCCGGCCTGGACCTCGGCCGCCAGGTCCTTGTGCGTGGCGCTGACGATGCGCACGTCGACCAGCTCCTCCTGGGTCGCGCCCAGCGGTCGCACATGGCGTTCCTGGATCACGCGCAGCAGCTTGGCCTGCATGGCCAGCGGCAGGTCGCCGATCTCGTCCAGGAACAGGGTGCCGCCGGCTGCCGCCTGGAAGAAGCCGTCGCGGTCCTGGGTGGCGCCGGTGTAGGCCCCCTTGCGCACGCCGAAGAACTCGGCCTCCAGCAGGGTCTCGGGTATGGCGCCGCAGTTCACAGCGACGAAGGGGCGCTCGGCCCGGTGGCTGCTGGCATGCAGGGCGCGCGCGACCAGTTCCTTGCCGGTGCCCGACTCGCCATGTACCAGCACCGGCGCCATGCTGCGCGCGGCCTTGACCACGCGCTGGCGCACCGCGGCCATGGCCGCCGAAGGGCCGACCAGCCGGGCCAGGGCGGCCTGGCCGGCGGCCGAGACCTGGGCGTCGCCGGCCGGGGGCAGGTCCGGGCGGTCGGCCTTGGCGGCGCTGCGCCGGTCCGCGATGGCCGAGGCGACCACGCCGCGCAGCTGCTTGAGGTCCACCGGCTTGGTCAGGTAGTCGAAGGCGCCGGCCTTCAGCGCCTCGACCGCGTTCTCGGCCGAGCCGTAGGCCGTGATCATGACGCAGCGTTCCGGGCGCTGCTGCGTCTTCATGCCCTGCAGCAGCGACAGCCCCAGGCCGTCCGGCAGGCGCATGTCGGTGATCACGGCGTCGAAACGCTGGCTGCCCAACTGCTGCCAGGCCTCGGCCAGCGTGCCCGCCGCCTCGACACGGTGGCCTTCGCGCAGCAGCGTGAGCTCGTACAGGGTGCGCAGGTCGGGCTCGTCGTCGACGACGAGCACCAGTGCGGGCG
>NZ_SCMM01000036.1:0-52967 GCF_005503345.1 Ramlibacter sp. 2FC | reverse complement strand
GTTTCAATCCACGCGCCCGCACGGGGCGCGACAGGCCGATGGCTACGATGCCGAGGGCCTGGACGAGTTTCAATCCACGCGCCCGCACGGGGCGCGACGAGCGGTGCACCATGACGGACCCGGGTGTGGTGATGTTTCAATCCACGCGCCCGCACGGGGCGCGACGATCCCTTCGCCCCGGCCCCCCAGACCGCGGCGTTTCAATCCACGCGCCCGCACGGGGCGCGACGCACACCCGCCACCAGGAGCATGCCGCCGTAGTAGCCGTTTCAATCCACGCGCCCGCACGGGGCGCGACCGGATCGCTTCTACCAAGGCATGCGCGCACTGGTGTTTCAATCCACGCGCCCGCACGGGGCGCGACAGGCCGATGGCTACGATGCCGAGGGCCTGGACGAGTTTCAATCCACGCGCCCGCACGGGGCGCGACGAGCGGTGCACCATGACGGACCCGGGTGTGGTGATGTTTCAATCCACGCGCCCGCACGGGGCGCGACGATCCCTTCGCCCCGGCCCCCCAGACCGCGGCGTTTCAATCCACGCGCCCGCACGGGGCGCGACGCGCGGGTGAAGGCGGTGTAGGCAGCGAGCGAGCTGTTTCAATCCACGCGCCCGCACGGGGCGCGACGCACCAGCATGTCGGAGCGGTCGCTGCGCGTGAGTTTCAATCCACGCGCCCGCACGGGGCGCGACATTCAGTTGGGTAGGCCACCAGCACTTCGAAGTTGCTGTTTCAATCCACGCGCCCGCACGGGGCGCGACGTGGGGCGTTGCGTCGTGCTGCGGCTCGGCGATGCGGTTTCAATCCACGCGCCCGCACGGGGCGCGACCCACGAATCCAAGCGCCCCCACGGTGGCCAGGTAGTTTCAATCCACGCGCCCGCACGGGGCGCGACGTGCAGAGGCCGAGCAAGCGAGGGAGCCGTCATGTTTCAATCCACGCGCCCGCACGGGGCGCGACTTCCAAAGTCCTGCTCGCAACCATGCCGCCAGCAGTTTCAATCCACGCGCCCGCACGGGGCGCGACCGACACCATCGCCAGCGGCGCCCGCCGGTTGCTGTTTCAATCCACGCGCCCGCACGGGGCGCGACCGAGGGCCAAGACGGCGCCCACGGGCAGCATGGCGTTTCAATCCACGCGCCCGCACGGGGCGCGACGGCCACGCAACCCGCGCATGCGCAGGACAGCTATCGGGTTTCAATCCACGCGCCCGCACGGGGCGCGACCTATTTGTGGGAAGCAGCCTACGAGGAAGGCGTGTTTCAATCCACGCGCCCGCACGGGGCGCGACTGTGGTCGGCGCAGGAGTGGGACGTCTTCGGGGCGTTTCAATCCACGCGCCCGCACGGGGCGCGACCACCAAGCCGGCATCGATGGCCTGCTGACCCATGTTTCAATCCACGCGCCCGCACGGGGCGCGACCAGCGACTGTCGGCGCATCCGTCATCGTTTAAGGTTTCAATCCACGCGCCCGCACGGGGCGCGACCAGTCCATGCCGGGGTAGCCGCTAGCCGCGATGTAGTTTCAATCCACGCGCCCGCACGGGGCGCGACGCCCTCAACAAGACACTTGAAAGGCTGTTTTCATGTTTCAATCCACGCGCCCGCACGGGGCGCGACCAGTTCGGAACCCCGGAGGCTACACGTTTGGTTGTTTCAATCCACGCGCCCGCACGGGGCGCGACCGCGTGACTTGGGCGCCTTCGATTCGCTGGAATGGTTTCAATCCACGCGCCCGCACGGGGCGCGACCGGCTGTGATGGCGCGCGGCTGTGCCAGGCAACGTTTCAATCCACGCGCCCGCACGGGGCGCGACTCGGGTAGATGTTGCGGTGCCGGCGCGGCTGGGTGTTTCAATCCACGCGCCCGCACGGGGCGCGACCTATGGTTCGTTCAGCAACCGAGGACCGAACCATGTTTCAATCCACGCGCCCGCACGGGGCGCGACCCGTGAGCGCTACAAGTTCTTCGAGGTCGCCGAGTTTCAATCCACGCGCCCGCACGGGGCGCGACCCATGACCGGCGCAGCGATGCCGAGGACCACATCGTTTCAATCCACGCGCCCGCACGGGGCGCGACCTGGATCAGGGTGGAGAAGTCGATGACGGTGGAGTTTCAATCCACGCGCCCGCACGGGGCGCGACACGGCGGCGGGGTCCACCTCGAACACGTCGCTCACGTTTCAATCCACGCGCCCGCACGGGGCGCGACGTCAGGCGGTAGGTGTACTCGGCCGAGTAGGTCTCGTTTCAATCCACGCGCCCGCACGGGGCGCGACAATGGTTGCGCGCTGGCAGATGGAGGCTCGCATGTTTCAATCCACGCGCCCGCACGGGGCGCGACGCCAGGCCCGCGCCACCCGCGCCCGCTTCGCGCAGTTTCAATCCACGCGCCCGCACGGGGCGCGACCTGGTCGGCGCTCAGGGTTTCCCATCCCTGTTTGTTTCAATCCACGCGCCCGCACGGGGCGCGACATCGAGTAACCGAACCGGTCGGCAAGCAACGCGTAGTTTCAATCCACGCGCCCGCACGGGGCGCGACCGCGGCAGAGGCCCCGGCATTCGACGCCGTAGGCGTTTCAATCCACGCGCCCGCACGGGGCGCGACCAGTAACAAGCATGGGAATGGCCATGCACCTAAGGTTTCAATCCACGCGCCCGCACGGGGCGCGACTGGGCGCTTGAGCAATCGTGCCGCTGAAGCTAGCGTTTCAATCCACGCGCCCGCACGGGGCGCGACCTGCGCAGCCACCTGTACCGGCCCCCCCTCACGCAGTTTCAATCCACGCGCCCGCACGGGGCGCGACGCGGCCTACCTGGACAAGGGCGTGCAGCTCAAGTTTCAATCCACGCGCCCGCACGGGGCGCGACGCGCACGCCCCGGTGGTAGATCACGATGCGCTCGTTTCAATCCACGCGCCCGCACGGGGCGCGACGCTGGTGTTCGCCCTGGGCCTGCAGAGCCAGCTGGTGTTTCAATCCACGCGCCCGCACGGGGCGCGACGTTGTTGTCCTGGTCACGGAACAGGGCGGTGTCCATGTTTCAATCCACGCGCCCGCACGGGGCGCGACCCTCAAACGTGGCCTTGGAAAGATCGTTCTTCGTGTTTCAATCCACGCGCCCGCACGGGGCGCGACACGGCGGCTGAGGTTCTGGCCGGCATCATCACGGTGTTTCAATCCACGCGCCCGCACGGGGCGCGACACCGTCACCGGGGAATCCGCCTGCGCATCGCCGGTTTCAATCCACGCGCCCGCACGGGGCGCGACTCAGTCTTGGTCTGGCATTCCGCCTGCAAGCAAAGTTTCAATCCACGCGCCCGCACGGGGCGCGACGTTCTTAGCCGCGTCTTTGGCCTGAGCGAACTGTGTGTTTCAATCCACGCGCCCGCACGGGGCGCGACGCTCCCACTTGTCGCAGGAATGCCGCGCCGGGATGTTTCAATCCACGCGCCCGCACGGGGCGCGACCTGAGGGATTTTCCGTCTCTAAATTTCTGTTCGGGTTTCAATCCACGCGCCCGCACGGGGCGCGACGTGGTCTTCTCATCTACTACCCACACAGCACCAGTTTCAATCCACGCGCCCGCACGGGGCGCGACACGACGCATCAGCTCGTTCGCCAGCACATACTGGTTTCAATCCACGCGCCCGCACGGGGCGCGACTAGGTCCATCGGCTCGACTATAGGGATTAAGACTGGGTTTCAATCCACGCGCCCGCACGGGGCGCGACTAGTCTTGGGTTGTAGATATCCGCGTGTATTGGATTGTTTCAATCCACGCGCCCGCACGGGGCGCGACGAAGAGGAAGGAGAAAGAAGAAGAGAAGTAAGAGTAGTTTCAATCCACGCGCCCGCACGGGGCGCGACATGTCGAATCGGGCAGTCATCTCGGCCAGCCACGTTTCAATCCACGCGCCCGCACGGGGCGCGACCGCACGTTTATAACTCCGTGTGCCACAAGCAAAAAATGCCTGATTTCAGCGAACCGGAGACGGAGCACTGACCACAACGCGGGAGAGTTTCCGCTTGAGTCAATAAATCAATACAAATCAATGGGTTGGAGTTCTGCGAACCGCAAAGGCAACGGCCGATCGCTTGAGTTTCGCAAGATCAGAAGATCAGCGGGCCGTTCATATCGACAGCCGGTTTGGCGCCTATATGTTCCACTTTGGACTGCCAGTTCTTGCCAAGGTGGTAGAACCGCAAGCTGTCGGTCGCCGGGTTGATCAGTTGGTCAAGGCGTGCCCGCAGCAGCGTCCACTGCGCGGGGTCGACCTCAATCTCGAACACTGAGAACTGCACTCGCTGGCCATGGTCCTGGCAGGCCTTGGCAACTTGGCGTAGCCGGCGTGCACCGGCCTTGTCCATGGTGCTCACATCGTAGCTGACCAGCACCATCATGGCGGCGACCTCATTTCCACAGAAACGGCGGGTAGGCGTCCAGGTCGCCGCGCAGATGGCGTGCGAGCAGTTGCGCCTGGATGAAAGGAAACAGGCCGATCGGCGCCTTTTCCTCCAGGAACGCGTGGCGTAACTCCTCGCGCTTGCGCTCCTGGTAAGCGGTCAGAACGGTTTTGCGCGAATCCTCTCGCAGCAGGACCGCCCCGCCTTCCATGACCTGAAAATCGCGCTCATTCAACTGCTTGCGGTTGATGAGCGACAACGCCAGGCGATCAGCGAGCAGTGGCCGGAACTCCTCCAGCAGGTCCAGTGCCAGGCTCGGTCGTCCCGGTCGATCGCGGTGCAGAAAGCCGACGGCGGGGTCCAGGCCCACTCCTTCCAGGGCCGAACGGCAGTCGTGCGTGACCAGGGTGTAGAGGAAGGACAGCAGCGCGTTGACTGCATCTCGCGGCGGCCGGCGGCTGCGGCCGCCAAAGCGAAGCGCTGGCTCGTCGACTCGGATCAGATGGTCGAACACGCCGAAATACGATTGCGCCGCCTCGCCTTCCAGCCCGCGCAGCAGATCAACCGATGTCTCCTGAGGCAGTTTGTCGGCGATGCGCTCCAACCGATGGTGGGCCTGTGTCAATGCCTTTGCTTCGTCTTCCTTCAGTTTCTCTGCGTGGTCGCGCAAAGCACGCCCCAGCACGACGCGCTGGTTGTACAGCTTGCCCTGCAACAGGTTCCGCACGATGGCGGCGCATCGCGCGGCGTCGTCGCTGCAGCGGTACTGCTGTCGCCGCAACAGCACGTTGCCTGACACGGGCCCTTCCACGCGCGCCAGGAATTTTCCGTTGGGTGTCAGAAAGCTCACGGTGATGCCCTGCTCCGCGCAGTAGCCTAGCAAGGGTGGGGAAGCCATCACACGGCCGAAGCACACCAAACTTTCCAGCATGTGTACCGGCAGCCGTGCGCGGATTTCGCCATCCACCTCCATGACGATGTTGGCGCCATCCTTGCGAAGCCAGGCACCATCGGTGGTCACATACAGTGTGTTGAGCTGGCGGCGCACGTCAGTCTTCCTTCAATTGTCGAGCCAACCATGCATCGACTGTCCCGCGTCGGCCAAGCAGACGGGGCTGACAAAGGTCGAGTAGCGAGCACCCGTCGCAGCGACGGGGCTGGTAGTCGGCCGTGGGTGTGGTGCCTGCGCTCAGCATGGCGCGCACTGCCGTCACGGTGTTGAACGTCAGCTGGCGCAACTCGTCATCGAATGCCACATCCGTTCGGCGCCGTGCTTCGCCGTAGAAGAGCGCGCCGGCAGGGATGGACTTCCCGGTCATCGCCTCCAGGCACAGCGCCTGTGCGCAGAGCTGCACCTCGTCCGCCCGATGCGCCTTGGGCCGGCCCCGCTTGTACTCCACCGGAACGATGCGTTCGCCCTCGGGCGTCTGATGAAACTCCACCACGTCGGCTACGCCGGCGATGCCCAAGGCCTGATGGGCCAGTGGCATCGCCGTTACCGCCCGTACGCCTCGCCGCCGCTCGGAGCGCGGCTGGTCTGCCCGTTCGTGCAGCAGGCGCCCCTCGGCCGTGCGCACGTTCTCGGCCCAGAGCTGCTCGACGTGGATCAGGGCGCACTGACGCGGGCAATAAAGGTAGTGCTGTAGCGCCGAAAGGGCGATGAAGTGATCGTCTTCCATGCGGTCGGCACGGCGTGCGTTGAGGCTGCGTCGGTCAGAGCATTTCGTGCACGGTCACTCCGGCGGGAATGGTGGCGTGGTCGACGGCAACCCGGTAGTCCGCAAAGCCGCGCGGAGCCTGGGCGGCGTCGGCCTGCGCAGGGCTGACCTTGACCGCGTCGAACAAGAGGTGCGCTGGCGCATTGCCCATCGCGCTGTCGTGCTTGAACACGATGAGCTTGCGGGCCGACATCTCGCCCCGCGCGGCCGAGCGGTCATGCTCGAACATGTTGATCAGCGCGCGCCAGAGCAGTTCCAGGTCGTCGTTCGAAAAGCCCGTGCGTTCTGCCAGCTTGGCGGAGACGAAGCCATGGGCGCGGTACAGGCCATAGGGAATGATGTGCTTGCGGCCCATGGTGCGGTTGTCGCCGCTTTGCGCCTCGGCTTCTTTTTCCGTCGTCACCGCCATGCGGGTGATCGAGATTTCCAGCGGCACCACGGGGTCGATGGAGGTAGCGAAGGCCATTTGCACCGGCCCACGCACCTGGCCCGCGTTTACCCCCGTGGTCATCACGGCGCCGAAGGTGCGCACGTCGAAAAAGTTATTGCACATCCAACTTGTGATCGCCCGCGCCTTTTCTTCTTCCTTGGGCAGCTTCTTGTCTTCGGGCTTAAGCGAGTTCGCGTCGTATGCCTTGCGATGCTGGTTGTTGAGAACGGCCTTTTCCTGCATGTAGATCGCATAGCTAGAAGCGTCTTCTTTGTCCAAGCTCACGAAGTTTCGTATCTTGCGCTTGAGGCACACGTCCGTGACCAGCCCGCGGTTGGTTTCTGGGTCCAGGCGCGGCAGGTTGCCTGCGTCGGGGTCGCCATTGGGGTTGCCGTTGGTGATGTCGAACAGGTAGACGAACTCGTAGCGGTGGGCGATGGCGGTCATGCGGTGGCTCCCTCGGGGGTGTCGGCGGTGGAATCGGTGTCGTCGTCGGATGCGTCGGTCTTGGCGAAGCGGCTTTGCGACTGGTGGTAGTAGCCGATGGCGAAGCGGCCCTGGTCCTCGATGCGCAGGCTGCGCGGGAAGCTGTCGGACAGGCCCTCCACGATCTCTCGGATGTCCTTTTCCAGCATCACGGCCAGGCCCGGCTTCTCCTTGCGCAGCTTGCCCAGGTGGTTCTGCGTGTTGCGCAGCAGCACCGGGAATACAGATGCTGGCGTAGCCGATGCCGCGCCGTAATAGCGGTCACGGATGGTTGCATTGACCTGTCCGCCCAAGGCGCTGCGCTGTGCGGCCTCCAGCACAGCGAACAGGCGACCCAGCCGATAGCCGGGATGCGCGGATTGCTTGTCAAGACTCACGGGTACCTCCTCGTTTTGGATGTTGATGCCCAGGCGCCGCTCCCGCGCCAGGATGCCCTTGCAGATCGCCGCGCGCAGGCCCGAAAGATTGCCGTCCGTGCGGATGCGCATGAGGGTGTTGGCCAGCAGGCTGCGCGGGTAGGGCGCGCCGCTCAGCACCGCACGCATGAATTCGCCCACCAGGTTGTTGAAGGCGTCGTCCATCTTCGGCGCGGTACGTTCGCGGTTGGGCACCGTGGCCAGTACCACTCGGCGCGCGGCGGGCGCAGTTCTCCATGGCAAGGGCTCGATGCGGAAGTCGCGTTCGTGTTGGGCCAGACGTTGTGCAAACAGCCCCAGGGTTCCGGTTTCCCAGAAGCGGATGGAGATACGCGAGGCGTTGGGCGCCAGCCCGAGCACGAACATGCGTGTGCTGTCTTGCAGCTTCGGGCTCAGTTCGCTCAAGGGGCGGCCCTTGGCCACTTGATCCAGCACGTCGCGCACACGTGCGGCTTCCTGAGAATCATCGGGCGGGGCATTGAGCAGAAGCTCGAAAGTCAATTCGGCTTCTTGCGCCTGCTCCGCATCCACCGCTTCGGCCCAGAACACCACGCTCGCATCGCCGATCTGGATGCGCTGGCGGTTGTGCTCGCTGCGACGCAGAAGGTGGTTGAGCACGGTGGTGTAGGCGAACGCTGCCTGCTCCGACACGGGGGCGTTTTCGCCCTGAACCTTGCCGTAGGAGGCGAACGATTCGAGGTTGAACGACACGATGGAGGCGCCTGAGCTTTGCGCACCGGTTACGCCCTTGATGGCCGGGTGCAATCGCGCCATGGGCGTGCGATCGCCGGTGACGAGGCAGTCGGCCAACAGGGTGGATTCATCTTCGCCGCCCAGCAACTGGGCGCGCACGCGCTGCGCCGCTGGTCGTTCGTGCAGGTAATGCGTTTCGCCATCCAGGCGGAAGACGACATTCGCATCCAGCATTTCTTGCTTGAAGGGGGCTGACGCAAAGCGCTCCGGCGTCCAGGCCGCCAGAAAGGCCAGCAGGGCCTTCAGGCCCGCATCAGTGGTGCCGGTCAAGCAGTGCTGATGCAAGGCCTTGAAGGCCTCATGCTCCTTGTCGGCGCGCTTGCTGCTGGCGCTAACGCCGAGCACGTAGCTGGTCTTGTCCCAGAGGAAATTGGACTTGATTCCTACTGTGCGCTTCTCGGGTTGCGGCACGTTCATCACGCGCGGCGTGGGCTTCTTGCCAGAGGTGTCGCGGATGTCGTTCACATCCACCACCCGGCCATCGGGCGCCAGCAGGATTTCGTAGCTGATCTTCTCGGGGCTGTAACCAAAGGGCGAGAGCCCTTCCTCGCCCCGTTCCAGAAGGCGCTGGTAGTAGCTGTTAAGTGCCTGGAGGATCATGCCTTGACCTCCTCGCTGTGCCAAGGTGGCACCTCGATCACGCCGCTGGCCATCCGGGCGCGGAAGAAGCGCGGCGTCATGTTCTTTTCGAAGTCGATGTCGTGCAGCATCCAGCCCAGGTCACGCAGGTCCAAAAGGCTGTCGTGCTTATCGGGGAGGGCCTCACCGTCCTCCAGCAACTGGAAGTTCGCCGGGAATTCGCGCACGCCCATGCAAGGCATCTGGAAGCACTGTCCCTTGCGAGCGCGGCGGTTGAAGATGTCCAGGTGCTTGCCGATCGAATCGTCCGGACCAGCCTTGGGCGTGAGGTCGAAGTGCGCCTCGATCACATAGGCCACGTCGCGCAGGATGGTGGCGGCGCGCTGCTGCCGGTCTTCGTCGACGTAGTTCGCGAGCCCCGCTGTCGAGTTGGCCTTCATGGCCTTGGCGACGCTGGCCGGCGAGAGCTTGCCGCCGACCTCGTTGCGGCGGACGGACTCGAAGCGAATCGGCTTGAGAACATGAATGCGGTCCACATGCCAGCGGATGGCTGGTTTCCAGTGGATTGCCTCGAGGATGCCGCGCGCGGCGGAAGGGGTGATGACGTCGTAGGAGACGCGCTCCACTTTCATCTCGGGGCGCGTGAAGCAGGCGCGTTCGCCCCACACCGAGATACGGACTCCGAATGTCATTGTCTATTTCTCCCTATCTTTTATGTTGTTCTCGGATGCCGGAGCCTTTTGCCGAAATGCAGGCCATCGGTTGTAACCGATGGACGGGTCATTCGACCGCCAAGCCGTGATCAATTCCACTTCTTTTCGACTGACTTCTTTGGGGGTGGCGTCCTCAGACTCCCAGAGAATTGTTCTCCGGATGCTGAAGTCCTGGCGTTGTGCATCGTCAAAATCCAGCGAGATCAACCGGCTGTCCGCGCTACCGAAGTAGTTGATGCTGTTGGTCAGATCCTTGCCGATATAGATCTTGCCGTTGGGGTACGTGATCATGTAGATGACCTTCTTCATGGCTGTTCCCGCCGCGCTCCTACCATGTCAGACGCTCAGAATGAACAAAACTCGGGTTGTCCCAGTGCAGCCCAAGCCGACTGTCATACAAGTCGATGTGCATCAGTTCCATGAACTGCTCCCCCCACTTCTCCGGCGCCACTGGCTGAACGGCGCCTGCACTGCGTAGTGCACCAAAACCCTGACGTGGCAGTTGCACCAGATAGGGTTGCAGGCGGCGAGCGATGCCAACGCTGCCCTCAGCGTAGCGCAGCTCTTCCAGGGCTTTGCGGGCAGTATCGTCATACGGCACGATTACCGGCATCTGCATACTGTCGATCATGCGAAACTTCGTGGCCAGGGTTTCCATGGGCAGGCTGTCCTGGCGGCTGTCCTTGAGCAGGCCCATCAGGTTTGGCACGTCGAGCTGCTGGCGGCCCTTTTGCCAGTACAGCAACCCGAAATAGCGGCGGATGGCTTCGGGCGACAGCGGGTCACCATTGAACTGGCGCAGCACTTCGCGTGCGGCCTGGGCGTATTGCTTGAGTTCGGGCGGCGGTGCCCAGTCCTCGTTCTCAGTGGCGAATACCAGTACTTCGCTGGAATCGACGGGCCATTCGGCATTTCGATTGCAGCGTCCCGCAGCTTGTGCGATGGAGTCCAGACCGGCCTCGGCCCGTAAAACGGCAGGCAGGCTGATGTCGACGCCTGCCTCGATCAAACTCGTGCTGACGAGTCGGCATGGCTTCCTGTCCAGAAGCATCTGCCTCACCTCGGTCAGAACCTCGCTGCGATGCTTGGCGCACATCAATGTTGTCAGATGCCGCGCGCCGGGCAAGTCGGCCATGGCCTGGTACACCGCGCGGGCGTGGCGCCGGTTGTTGACGATGCACAGCACCTGTTCGCGCGAGCGCATTTCGGTAGCCAGAGCCTCGTCGCTCAAGGTGCCCGCGTGCCGTATGCGCACCCGTTCGAGTTGCTTGAAGAGCTGAGACGGTTCGGGCGCAAGTTCGCGCACGCCCGTTAGTCCGCCCTCGAAGGCGGGCGCCTCCAGCGCAGGCTGCGTGGCCGTGCATAGCACCACGCTGGCGCGGTAGTTGCGGGCCAGCTCGTCGATGCTGGCCACACAGGGGCGCAACAGCTTGAGCGGCATGGTCTGCGCCTCGTCCAGGATCACCACGCTGCCCGCGATGTTGTGCAGCTTGCGGCACAGTGAGGGCTTGGCCGCGAACAGGCTTTCGAAGAACTGCACGGCGGTGGTGACGACGATGGGCGCGTCCCAGTTCTCCATGGCCAGCCGCAGCTTCTGTACCGACTGGTATTTCTCCGGGTCGTCGCGCGGGGGCGGTTGCTCCACGAAGGCGCTGTGGTGCTCCAGCACGGCGGCGTCGCCCAGCGGCCCCAGCGCGCGGCGGAACACGGCCGCGTTCTGCTCGACGATGCTGGTGAAAGGGATCACGAAGATCACGCGCCGCAGACCGTGGTGGATGGCGTGGTCGAGCGCGAAGGCCAGCGATGCAAGCGTCTTGCCGCCACCCGTGGGTACCGTAAGCGAGAACAGGCCAGGCGCATGATCAGCTTGGCTGCGCACATGGCGCAGGATGTCGGCGCGCAGGCGGTTCACATCGCTGTCGGAGCTGAAACCGCCGAGGTGGCGGTCGAGTTGCTCACGCATCATGGATAGGCTGGGCGCCGGCACGCTGGCATTGCGGTGATCCGGACGGTTTCCGACCGCGTTGTAAAAACGCTCCGTGTCCAGAAAATCCGCATCCACCAAGCAAGAGAACAGCATGCGGGTCAGGAAAGCCAGTTGGAAGGGCTGGCGATCCTTGGCCTGTTGGCGATCCTGGCTATAGAGCCTGAAATCCTTGGGGGGTGCGAGCCGTTCGGGCAGTGCGATGTCGCTTTCCCATGCGGCCTGGAGGTCGGGTAGCTCCGCGACCAGCCGCTCATTCAACGGCGTGCGCTCACCTTCACCTTGCCCATTGGCCAAGCCTGCATGGTGGCCTGCGATGCCGTAGGCCAATAGTTCGCCCATGGGACCCAGGCGCTCATGGGCGATGCGCGCACCCCAGGTCGAATGGTCAACCCGGTGTGGATCACCATTCAGCCTGGCTTGAAAGGAGAGGGTGTACTTGCCCAAGTCGTGCAGCAGGCCGGCGGTGCGGGCCAACGGCGCGGCATTGAAGACGGCGGCGCATGCTGCGGCGATGTCGCCGACAGCATGCAGGTGGTCGGGCAGGCGCTGCCAGTCGCTGCGGTCCTGGCGCTCGGTCGAATGCGCGTAGTAAATGCTCGCGGCCGATGCTGGCGGCGCAGCGGTGTCCAACTGCATGTGCTTGCACCTTCATTATTTTTTTGAAGGCCCTCCCCTGTGAGAGCAGCTTAGATTGCAGTTGGTTACATGTCAATGGAATGGGTCGAGTGCCTCAATACGGGTTGGCGTAGCCCAGGGCGCCCATCAGCAGCACTTCCAGGGCCTCCATCTCGAGCGCGTCGCGTTCGTTGGTCTCGTGGTCGTAGCCCTGGGCGTGCAGGGTGCCGTGCACCAGCAGGTGGGCGTAGTGCGCCTCTAGCGACTTGCCCTGCTCGCGTGCCTCGCGCTCGACCACCGGGGCGCACAGCACCAGGTCGGCCGCGACCACGGGCTCGCGCGCGTAGTCGAAGGTCAGCACGTTGGTCGCGTAGTCCTTGTGCCGGTAGGCGCGGTTGAGCGCCCGGCCTTCCTCGGCGTCGACGATGCGCACCGTGATCTCGGCGTCGCTCCTGAGCGCGTGGCGTATCCAGCGCGCGACCTTGTGGCGGGGCAGGGCGGCGCGGTGGCGCGCCGCGTCATCGAGCGCGCCGAACTGTAGCGAGAGCTGCAGCTGATGGAGTTCCATGGGCAGGTCCCGGCTCAGTCGGCGCTCTTGCGCGCGGCGCTGGCGCGTCCGCGCGCGTCGTAGGCGTCGACGATGCGCGCCACCAGCGGGTGGCGCACCACGTCGGCGCTGGTGAAATGGCTGATGGCGATGCCCTTCACGCGCCTGAGCACGCGCTCGGCGTCGATCAGGCCGCTCGGATTGCCCTTGGGCAGGTCGATCTGGCTCACGTCGCCGGTCACCACGCACTTGGCGCCGAAGCCGATGCGGGTGAGGAACATCTTCATCTGCTCGGGCGTGGTGTTCTGCGCCTCGTCCAGGATCACGAAGGCGTTGTTCAGCGTGCGCCCGCGCATGAAGGCCAGCGGCGCGATCTCGAGCGCGTTGCGCTCGAAGGCCTTCTGCACGCGGTCGAAGCCCATCAGCTCGTACAGCGCGTCGTAGAGCGGGCGCAGGTAGGGGTCGACCTTCTGCGTGAGGTCGCCGGGCAGGAAGCCCAGGCGCTCGCCGGCCTCCACCGCCGGGCGCGTCAGCACGATGCGCTGCACGCTGCTGCGCTCCAGCGCGTCGACCGCGCAGGCCACGGCCAGGTAGGTCTTGCCGGTGCCGGCCGGGCCGATGCCGAAGGTGATGTCGTGGTGCGCGATGTTGTCCAGGTAGAGCGACTGGTTGGGCGTGCGCGCGCGCAGGTCGGCGCGGCGCGTGTGCAGCACCATGCGGCCCTCCTCGTCCTCGCTGATCGAGGCGTCGCCGGCCAGCATGAGCTGCACCGTCTCGGCCTTGATCGGACGCTCGGCCATCTCGTACAGCGCCTGCAGCACCTCCATGGCGCGCGTGGCCGCTGCCTTGGGGCCGTCGACCTTGAACTGCTCGTGGCGGTGCGCGATGCCGACCTGCAGCGCGACCTCGATGCTGCGCAGGTGCTCGTCGGTGGGGCCGCACAGGTGCGACAGCCGCAGGTTGTTGTGGGGGGTGAAGTTGTGTCTGAGAATCAAGCTGATAATTCCGTCGCGCGGTTTCAAAGTGAAACCGCATCCCCCAATGATAGGCACACAGAGAGACTGTTCCCCATGATCGGACGACTGCAGGGCATCCTGGCCGAGAAGAACCCGCCGCAGGTGCTGCTGGACTGCCATGGCGTGGGCTACGAGGTCGACGTGCCCATGAGCACCTTCTACAACCTGCCGAACACCGGCGAGCCGGCGACGCTGCTGACCCATTTCGTGGTGCGCGAGGACGCCCAGGTGCTGTTCGGCTTCGGCACGGCGGCCGAGCGCGACGCCTTCCGCCAGCTGATCAAGATCTCGGGCGTGGGCCCGCGCACCGCGCTGTCCGTGCTCTCGGGCATGAGCGTGGCCGAGCTGTCGCAGGCCATCACGGCGCAGCAGGCTGGGCGCCTGGTCAAGGTGCCAGGCATAGGCAAGAAAACCGCCGAGCGCCTGCTGCTCGAGCTCAAGGGCAAGCTCGGCGCCGACCTGGGCGCGCCGGTGACGGCGGCCAGCGACGCCCAGGCCGACATCCTGCAGGCCCTGGTCGCGCTGGGTTACAGCGACAAGGAAGCCGCCGCGGCGCTCAAGGCCCTGCCGGCCGAGGTGGGCGTGAGCGAGGGCATCAAGCTGGCGCTCAAGGCCCTGGCGAAATGATATGACCATCCGTACCGACGATTTCCTGCCCGACCCGCCGCCGCCGCCGCGCGTGGTCTCGGCCGCGCCCGCCTCGCCCAACGAGGAGGCGATCGAGCGCGCCCTGCGCCCCAAGCTGCTGGACGAGTACGTGGGCCAGACCAAGGTGCGCGAGCAGCTCGAGATCTTCATCGGCGCGGCCAGGAAGCGCGAGGAGGCGCTGGACCATGTGCTGCTGTTCGGCCCGCCGGGCCTGGGCAAGACCACGCTCTCGCACATCATCGCGGCCGAGCTCGGCGTGAACCTGCGCCAGACCTCGGGCCCGGTGCTGGAAAAGCCCAAGGACCTGGCGGCGCTCTTGACCAACCTCGAAAAGAACGACGTGCTGTTCATCGACGAGATACACCGCCTCTCGCCGGTGGTCGAGGAAATCCTCTACCCGGCGCTCGAGGACTACCAGATCGACATCATGATCGGCGAGGGGCCGGCCGCACGCAGCATCAAGCTGGACCTGCAGCCCTTCACCCTGGTCGGCGCGACCACGCGCGCCGGCATGCTGACCAACCCGCTGCGCGACCGCTTCGGCATCGTCTCGCGGCTGGAGTTCTACACGCACGAGGAACTGGGGCGCATCGTCACGCGCAGCGCCGGCCTGCTGAAGGCGCCGACCGATCCCGAAGGCGCCTTCGAGATCGCGCGCCGCTCGCGCGGCACGCCGCGCATTGCCAACCGCCTGCTGCGCCGCGTGCGCGACTACGCCGACGTCAAGGGCACGGGCCGCATCACCCAGGCCATCGCCCAGGCGGCCCTGACCATGCTCGACGTCGACCCGGAAGGCTTCGACCTGATGGACCGCAAGCTGCTGGAGGCCGTGATCCACCGCTTCGACGGCGGGCCGGTGGGCCTGGACAACATCGCGGCCAGCATAGGCGAGGAGGCGGGAACGATCGAGGACGTGATCGAGCCCTACCTGATCCAGCAGGGCTACTTGCAGCGCACGCCGCGTGGCCGCATCGCCACGCTGGCGGCCTTCCGCCATCTCGGCGTGACGCCGCCCAGGAACGCAGGCGAACTGTTCGACTGAAGCCTGTCGCTGCGCCTCAGGGCTCGGTCTCGTCCAGCGAGCCGTCCTCGAGGTGCGTGGTGTCGGCCCAGCCGACCAGGGTCAGGCCCTGGGGCGTCCAGAGCAGGCGGTTGACCGCCGTGTTGGCCACCTGCCAGGTGCGCGGCGACTGCAGGTCCTGACCGGTGGCGGTGCGGTAGAGCAGGTCCATCACGCCGCCGTGGGCGACCACCAGGATCTGCTCGCCGGGATGGCGCGTGGCCAGCGACTGCAAGGTCCGGATCACGCGCTCGCGCATCTGCAGCAGCGATTCGCCGCCGGGCGGCGCCCAGCCGGGCTCGCGGCGGCGCCAGCGCCGCGCGTCCTCGGGCCAGGCGGCCTCGATCTCGCCGAAGGTCTTGCCCTCGAACACGCCGAAACCGCGCTCGCGCAGGCCGTCATGCGTGACCGCGCGCTTGCCGAGCGCCTGGCTGACCGACAGGGCCGTGTCCCAGGCGCGCAGCAGGTCGCTGGTGTAGATGGCGTGGATGGGGTCGCGCGTGGCCAGCGAGCGCGCCAGGCGCTGGGCCTGCTGGCGTCCGGTCTCGTTGAGCGGGATGTCGAGCTGGCCCTGGATGCGGGCGTCCACGTTCCAGGCGGTTTCGCCGTGGCGGATGGCGATGATGCGGGTCGCGTCCATGGTTCTCGGCCCTTTCAGCGCGGAATCTCGACGTTGACCCGCCGCACGCCGGCCGGCGGGTGCGGGAAGTCCTTGAGCGCGGCGTCGAACATGGCGCCCAGCACCGGCTCGCTGTCGTGCCAGGGGCCGTCGTGCACCGCGTGGGTCTCGTAGACCACCTGGCCGCTGCGCAGCTCGCGCAGGATCAGGCTGACTTCGCGCTTGTAGGCGGTGGAGGGCGGGTAGCGCATGCCGAAGCCCCAGAACGGCGGGCCGCCGCCGTACATGACGTGGCCGTAACTGCCCGGCCACCAGGGGTCGGCCCAGGGGCTGCCCCAGCGGTCGACCAGGAAGGATTCGACCCGTGCGCCGACCTGCACGCTGAGCTTGGCGCCGGCCTCGTCGCGCACCAGGCCGGCGCGCGCCAGCGCGGCCTCGGCCAGCGCCTCGATACGCGGGTACTGCTTCTGCGTGGCCTGCGAGGGCAGGCGCTCGAAGCGGTAATGGGCTCCGGCCAGGTTGGCGGCGCCGGCCGGCAGGGTGCTGATGGCCTGCACATCCGAGTCGACCAGGCGCACGCTGCCGCACCCCGCGAGCAGGGAGAGCGTGACGAACAGGGCGACGAGCGGTTTCCTCATGGAACTCCGTTGAGCCTGCGGCTCAGAGCTGGATGATCTGCAGCCCGGGCGGGCTGGCGGAGGAGAAGCTTTCTTCGTCGAAGGCCTTGTCGCCGTCCTCGCTGGCAACACCCGTCATTTTCAGACCCTTGAAATCGTGCAGCGTTCCGTCCATCAGGTGAGAGGGAACGATATTTTGTAACGCCGAGAGCATGTTTTCAAGCCGCCCAGGCTGCTTTTTCTCCCACTCGCGCAGCATGGCGCCGACCTGCTTGCGCTGCAGGTTCTCCTGGCTGCCGCACAGCGTGCAGGGAATGATGGGGAACTGCTTGTGCTCGGCCCAGCGGATCAGGTCCTTCTCGGCCACGTAGGCCAGCGGGCGGATCACCATGTGGCGGCCGTCGTCGCTGACCAGCTTGGGCGGCATGCCCTTGAGCTTGCCGCCGAAGAACATGTTGAGGAAGAAGGTCTGCAGCATGTCGTCGCGGTGGTGGCCCAGCGCTATTCTTGTTGCACCGAGCTCGTCGGCCACGCGGTACAGGATGCCGCGGCGCAGCCGGCTGCACAGGCTGCACATGGTCTTGCCCTCGGGGATCTTGTCCTTGACGATGGAATAGGTGTCCTGGTTCTCGATGTGAAAGGGCACGCCGAGCTGTGTCAGGTACTCGGGCAGCACATGCTCGGGAAAGCCCGGCTGCTTCTGGTCCAGGTTGACCGCGATCAGCTCGAAGGGCACGGGCGCGCGCGCCTTGAGCTTGAGCAGGATGTCGAGCAGGCCGTAGCTGTCCTTGCCGCCCGAGAGGCAGACCATGACCTTGTCGCCGGCCTCGACCATGTTGTAGTCGGCGATGGCCTGGCCGACCTGGCGGCACAGGCGTTTCTCGAGCTTGTGCGTCTCACGCTCGATCTTCGGTTCCTTGGTGAGGGGAACCACCTCGTTGTCCATCCATGGGGCGCTCATCGCTGTTCTCTCTTTCCACGCGGGCCGCGGGCCTGCGTCATTCGTCACCTTGGCTCACCACTGGCCGGTCTCGACCCGGATCGCGACCTCGCAGTCGTCGAAGATCTCGAGCTTGGCGATCTTCACCCGCACCCCCACCACGCCGGGCAGCTGCATGAGCCGGTAGGCCAGCTTGCCGATCAGGCTCTCGAGCAGGTTCACATGCTCGGCCGTGCACTCGTCGATGATGATCTTGCGCACCTTGCGGTAGTCCAGCACATGGCCGATGTCGTCGTCGCGCGGCAGCAGGGGCTGGGGGCCGAGGTTGAGCTCGGCGTCGACCTGGATCGGCTGGGGCGCGGTCTTCTCGTGCTCCAGGATGCCCAGGTTGGCGTCGAAGCGCAGGCCGGTCAGCGTGAGGATCTGGGTACCGGGGGTCTTGGACATGGGGGCACGGGTGTTCACATCAGCGAGAAGTCGCGCTCGAACTTCATCAGGTGCTGGCCGCCGTCGACCAGCAGCGTGGTGCCGGTGATGGCCGGGTTGGCCAGCGCGAAGACCACGGCGGCCGCCACGTCGGCGGGCGCGGACGAGCGGCCGAGCGGGCTGAGGCGGTGCAGCTCGCTGAACTTCTCGTCGCTGATCAGGTGGCTGGTCAGCGTGAGCCCGGGCGCCACGCCGACCACGCGCAGGCGCGGCGCCAGGGCCTGGGCCAGCAGGGTGTTGGCGGCTTCCAGCGCGGCCTTGGACAGGGTGTAGCTGAGGAAATCGGGGTTCGGGTTCCAGAGCTTCTGGTCCAGCAGGTTGACCACCGCGCCGCTGGCGTCGCGCGCGGCCAGGTGGGCGTGCAGGGCCTGGGCCAGCACGATGGGCGCGGCGGTGTTGCTGCGCAGGTGCTGCTCCAGCGCGGCGTAGCCGAAGCTGGCCGCGTCGTCGTGCTCGAAGCGCGAGGCGCTGTTGACCACGGCGTCGAGCTGGCCGAAATGCTGGACCACGCGCGGCAGCAGGCCGCGCACCGCAGCCTCGTCGTCCAGCTCGGCGTCAAACGCGGCCGCGTCGCCCGCCAGGCGGGCGCAGTCGGCCGCGGTCTGCAGGGCCTCCTGCTGCGAGTGGCGGTAATGCACGGCCACCTGCCAGCCCGCGCCGGCCAGCGCCAGCGCGATCTCCCGCCCCAGCCGGCGGGCGGCGCCGGTGACGAGCACCGTGCGGGGGCGAGTGGCCGCGGGGGCGGAGGCAGACATTCGGGGACAATCCGGGGGTGAGCAAAGAACCGGATAGTTTAACGACCGCCCTGCACAAGCTGGTGCTGAGGGCCATTGAGGGCGCCGGCGGCTGGCTGCCGTTCGACCGCTTCATGGCCCTGGCGCTGTACGCGCCGGGCCTGGGCTATTACGCCAACCCGCTTCCGAAGTTCGGCCTCCTGCCCGAGTCGGGCAGCGATTTCGTGACCGCCCCCGAGCTGAGCCCGCTGTTCGGCCGCACCCTGGCCGCCCAGGTCGGCGAGGCCTTGCAGGCCACCGGCACGGACGAGGTCTGGGAGTTCGGCGCGGGATCGGGCGCGCTGGCGCTGCAGCTGCTCGACGCGCTGGGCCCCCAGGTGCGGCGCTACACCATCGTCGACCTCTCGGGCAGCCTGCGCGCGCGCCAGCAGGCGAGCCTGGCAGCCCATGCCGGCAAGCTGGCCTGGGTCGACCAGCTCCCCGAGGCCATGCAGGGCGTGGTGGTCGGCAACGAGGTGCTGGACGCCATGCCGGTCAAGCTGCTGGCGCGCCACGGCGGCGCGGCTGGCGGCGTCTGGCACCAGCGCGGCGTCGCCCTGCAGGACGGCGCCCTGGCCTGGGCCGACCGACCCACGGACCTGCGCCCGCCGATCGCCGTTCCGGGCCCGCACGACTACCTGACCGAGATCCACCCGCAGGCCGAGGCCTTCGTCGCCACGCTGGCCGAGCGCCTGCTGGCCAGCCAGGCTTCAGGCGGGAAGGGCGGTGCGGCCTTCTTCATCGACTACGGCTTCCCCGAGCGCGAGTACTACCACCCCCAGCGCCACATGGGCACGGTGATGTGCCACCAGGGCCACCGGGTCGACGGCGATCCGCTGGCCGAGCTGGGGCACAAGGACATCACGGCCCATGTCAACTTCAGCGGCATCGCCCTGGCCGGCCAGGACAGCGGGCTCAACGTGCTGGGCTACACCAGCCAGGCGCGCTTCCTGCTCAACTGCGGCCTGGTCGCCGGCATGGACGAGGCCTCGACGGCGCAGCGCGCGAACGCGCTCAAGCTGGTCAACGAGCACGAGATGGGCGAGCTGTTCAAGGTGATCGGCTTCTGCACCGGCCAGCCCTGGGACGCCCAGGGCTTTGCCGCGGGCGACCGCAGCCACCGGCTCTGATATGGCCCCCACGCTTGTCACTTCGTGTACCACGCTGCCCCCCGAGGGGGCCGAAGTCGCCTTGGGGCGGCCCGGCGGCGACTGAGCGAGGACGTCCCATGCTGCGCTGGCTGATCGTGGTGTTACTGGCCCTGGTGCTGATCAGCGGCCTGACGCCGCTGCTGAACAAGCTGGGCTTCGGCCGGCTGCCCGGCGACTTCCGCTTCCGGCTGTTCGGCCGCGAGTGGTTCATTCCGCTGACCACCACGCTGCTGCTGAGCGCTTTCGCGGCCCTGGTTGCGAAGTGGCTTTGACGGGCCGGGCTTGAAGCGCGGCGCCTCAGCCTCAAGTGCTGCTGCAAGAGGAACCCCGGCCATGAACCCCCTTCACATCGTCTGTCCGCATTGCCACACCACCAACCGCGTCCAGGCCGCGGACCTGTCGCACGCGCCCGACTGCGGCCAATGCCACCGGCCGCTGTTCACCGGCCAGCCGCTGGCGCTGGACGAGGCCGGCTTCGAGCGCCATGTGGGGCGCAGCCAGATCCCGCTGCTGGTCGATTTCTGGGCGCCCTGGTGCGGCCCCTGCCGCATGATGGCGCCGGCCTTCGAGCAGGCGGCGGCCCAGCTCGAGCCGCGGCTGCGTCTGGCCAAGGTCAACACCGAGGACGAGCAGGGCCTGGCGGCGCGTTTCAACATCCGCAGCATTCCCACGCTGGCGCTGTTCCAGGGCGGGCGCGAGCTCGCGCGCCAAGCCGGCGCGATGCGCTCGGCTGCCGACATCGCGCGCTGGGTGCAGTCGGTGCTCGGTTGAAGGCTTAAGTGTCGGCCGGCGGCAGCAGCTCTGGCCTGGCCGCGATGGCCGCGGCTCGCGCGGCGTGGATCAGCTCGCCGACCTTGGGGCCGGCGAGGCCGCGCGCCTGGGCCTGCGCCGCCACCTCGGCGGTGGCCACCGAGCGGGCGGCCGCCAGGGCCTGCTCAAGGCGCGCGCGCTGCGGGTAGGGCTGCTCGGCGAATCCCAGGCGGCCGCGCGCGTCGCATTCGCAGGCCTGCAGTACTTCGTCCAGGCGCTCGGGCTTGCGGAAGGCGTCGCAGCGCTCGAGCAGGCGCACCAGGGCCGCCGGACCCAGGCTGGCGCTGCGGTGGATGTTGCCGTGCTCGCGCGCCACCACCTCGGCCAGCTCGCGGCATTCCAGCGGGACGCGCAGGCGTTCGCAGAGCTTGCGCAGCAGGCGCACGCTGCGCTCTTCGTGGCCGATGTGGCGCGGCAGCAGCTCGGCCGGCGTCGTGCCCTTGCCCAGGTCATGCGTCAGGCAGGCAAAGCGCACCGGCAGCGTGGCCGAGAGGTGGGCACTCATCTCCAGCACCATCATCAGGTGCACGCCGGTGTCGACCTCGGGGTGGTACTCGGCGCGCTGCGGCACGCCCCATAGCCGGTCCACCTCGGGCAGCAGGCGGGCCAGGGCGCCGCAGTCGCGCAGCACCTCGAACATGCGCGCCGGGGCGGCTTCCATCAGGCCGCGCGCCAGCTCCTGCCAGACCCGCTCGGCCACCAGGTGGTCGGCCTCGCCCTCGTCCACCATCTCGCGCATCAGCTGCCGGGTCTCCGGGGCCACGCCGAAATCGGGAAAGCGCGCCGCAAAGCGCGCCACGCGCAGGATGCGCACCGGGTCCTCGCGGAAGGCCTCGGTCACGTGGCGCAGCACCCGCGCCGCCAGGTCGCGCTGGCCGCCGTAGGGGTCGACCAGCTGCGGAGCCCCGGACCCGCCGGGGGCCTCGGCCAAGGCCATGGCGTTGATGGTGAGGTCGCGCCGCGCCAGGTCCTGCTCCAACGTGACCTCGGGCGCGGCGTGCACCACGAAGCCGCGGTAGCCGCGCCCGCTCTTGCGCTCGGTGCGCGCCAGCGCGTATTCCTCGCGCGTCCCGGGGTGCAGGAACACCGGAAAGTCGCGGCCCACGGCCACGAAGCCCTGGGCCAGCATCTGCTCGGGCGTGGCGCCCACCACCACCCAGTCGCGGTCCTGCACCGGCCGCCCCAGCAAGGCGTCCCGTACCGAGCCGCCGACCCTGTAGATTTGCATGGCTGCAGTGTAGTGGCTGCGCCCAGGGCGACTTGTCCTGCCTGCCCGTTTCGCAGGCAGTCTAGACAAGTCATTGATTTGTCATATGAAATTCCGATTGCCTAGGGGATCTCAACAAACTTGTCCACAGAAAGGCTGGACGGATCTTAGTTTTGTTTTAGGCGATACGGCTCGTCGAACTCGATGAAGTCGTGCTCGGCCAAGGCGCCCTCGACCCAGGCCTTCACGCCGGGCAGGGCGCACAGGCGCTCGAGGTAGGCGGCTATGCGCGGCGGCACGGGCAGGGCATAGGTCTGGATGCGCATGGCCACCGGCGCGAAGAAGGCGTCGGCGACGCTGAAGGCACCGCACAGCAGGGGGCCGCCCGACAGGTCGAGCAGGTCTCCCCAGAGTGCCACCAGGCGGTCCAGGTCGGCGCGCACGGCGGGTTGGTCGCGCAGCACCAGGGCGCCGATCTCGGGCAGCCTGGCCTCGATGCTCATCGGGCAGGCGCTGCGCAGCGCGGCGAAGCCGCTGTGCATCTCGGCGCAGGCGCTGCGCGCGCGGGCGCGCAGCCGGGCCTCGGCCGGCCAGAGCTGGTGCTGCGGAAATTTTTCGGCCAGGTACTCGGCGATGGCCAGCGAGTCCCAGACCGCCCAGCCATCGTCGACCAGCACCGGCACCTTGCCCGTGGGGCTGACCGCGCCCACGGTGCGCTTGAAGGCCGATCCGGCGTCGAAGCCGTCGAAGCGCACAGCGACTTCCTCGAACGGGATGCCAGCCTGTCGCATCAGCACCCAGGGGCGCATGGACCAGGTCGAGTAGTTCTTGTTGCCTATGTAGAGCTTGAGCATGGCACCTCCTGTAGAAAGGGGCGATGCTAGCGCGAGGCGCGGCCTGGATTGATGAGAATTCTGCCGGCCATTGATGCACCACCCGCCCGCCGGCCTTCAGCGTCCGGCAGACTTGCGCAGCTCCGTCAGGTGCTCGTGCGGCCCGCCATGGCCCAGGTAGCCGGGCGCGATGCTGGCCAGCGGCGCGGCGTGGATGCCCAGGTCCGCCAGGCCCGGCAGGCTGCCCGAGGCCACGTTGTCGACCTGCAGCGAGGCCAGGTTGTCGCGGCTCATCAGCGGCTGGCCCGGCGCCAGCTCCATCAGCAGGGCCTGCAGCTGGCCCAGTGGCCGGGGCAGCGGGATCACGGGCCGGCCCTTGCCCTCGTTGGCGCCGGACCACTGGCCGGCCAGGCTGACCAGCTGCTTGAGCGTGAACACCTCGGGGCCGCAGAGCTCGTAGGTCTGGCCCATGGTCTTGTCGTCCTGCAGGCAGCGCAACAGCGCCTCGGCCACGTCCTCGACCCAGACCGGCTGGAAGCGTGCGTCGGCGCCGGCCAGCGGCATGAACGGCAGGCTCTGCTGCAGCTTGGCGAACAGGTTGAGGAAATGGTCCTCGGCGCCGAACATCACGCTGGGCCTGAGCACGGTGAGGTCCAGGTCGGCCTCGCGCAGCACCGCTTCGCCCTCGGCCTTGGTGCGCTGGTAGTTCGAGGGGCCCTCCAGGCTGGCGCCCAGCGCGCTGATATGGACCACGCGGCGCACCCCCTGGGCCGCGCAGGCGCGCGCCAGCTTCTGAGGCAGCTCGACGTGGACATGCTGGAAGGCCGTCGGGCTGCCGTGCAGGATGGCCACCAGGTTGACCACCGCGTCCTGCCCCTCGACCAGGCGGCGCAGCGTGGGCTCGTCGTGCACGTCGGCTTTCACGGTCTCGACCAGGGGCAGGGTCAGCAGGTGGCGCGCGCTGTCCTCGTGGCGCGTGGGCACGGTGACCGGCCACTCGAGCAGCGAGACTTTTTCGCACAGATGGGTGCCGACGAAGCCGGAGCCACCGAGAACAAGGAGTTTGCGCATGGTCTCAATTTAATCGCTGGCGCGGTGCCGGTAAAGGGGGTGGCGCAGCTCTCAACGCATAATCCGGCCACATGGAAACCAAGTGGCTAGAGGACTTCGTCAGCCTCGCTGAAACCCGCAGCTTCAGCCGCTCGGCCCAGCTGCGCCATGTCACCCAGCCGGCGTTCTCGCGCCGCATCCAGGCGCTGGAGGCCTGGGCCGGGGTGGACCTGGTCGACCGCAGCTCCTACCCCACACGCCTGACGCCGGCCGGCGAAACCCTGTACGCCCAGTCGCTGGACATGCTGCAGGCGCTGCAGAGCACGCGCGCCATGCTGCGCGCGCATGCCTCGGCCGCGCAGGACGTGATCGAATTCGCGGTCCCGCACACCCTGGCCTTCACCTTTTTCCCGGCCTGGGTGTCGGGCCTGCGCGAGAGCTTCGGGCCGATCAAGAGCCGGCTGATCGCGCTCAACGTGCACGACGCGGCGATGCGCCTGGTGGAGGGCGGCTGCGATCTGCTGATCGCCTACCACCACGCCTCCCAACCGCTGCAGCTCGACGCCGACCGCTACGAGTTCGTGACGCTGGGCCAGGAGTCGCTGGCACCTTATGTCAAGGCCGACGCGCATGGCCAGCCGCTGCTGCGCCTGCCCGGCAGTCCCGGTCAGCCGCTGCCCTATCTGGGCTACGCGCCGGGCGCCTACCTAGGGCGCGTGACCGAGCTGATCCTGAAGCAGTGCGGCCAGGCCATCCACCTGGACCGGGTCTACGAGACCGACATGGCCGAGGGCCTGAAGGTCATGGCCCTGGAGGGCCACGGCGTGGCCTTCCTGCCCAACAGCGCCGTCCGTAAGGAGTTGCGCGCGCGCAAGCTGGTGTCGGCCGCGCCGCCGGGCCTGCAAGGGCTGGAGCTGGCCATGGAGATCCGTGCCTACCGGCAAAAGCCGCAGGGACGGGAAGCGCCGCCGCGCCATGCGGCCCAGGCGCTGTGGGATTTCCTGGCAGCCCGGACCGCCGCCCGCACGGTTGTCAGGTAGTTTATAAATTTCCTGCATGGATTGGCCGAGAATCGGCATTGGCGTTTCACCGGTGTGACACGTACAGTCCAGCGCGCTGCGGGCACGAACACTGCTAGTGCCCGTTGCGGGAGGGCTGCCGGTGCCGCTTAGACGAGGGTTTTCCGGGTGCCCCGCGAAGAGCGGATGCCTAGAATGCCCCTACCCTTTCATTCCCATGCATGACTGCGAGGAACCTTAGTATGAAGAAACATCTGATCGCTTTCGCCGTCGCGGCCCTGGCTGCTGGCTCGGCCCTGGCCCAGGCCAACGACACGCTGGCCAAGATCAAGTCCAGCGGCAGCATCACGCTCGGCGTGCGCGAATCTTCGGGCGCCTTGTCCTATACGCTGGGCGGCGGCAGGTACGTGGGCTTTCATACCGAGATGGCCGAGCACATCGTCAGCGACATCCGCAAGTCGCTGGGCCTGTCGCAGCTGGAGGTGAAGTACCAGCCGGTGACCTCGCAGAACCGCATCCCGCTGGTGCAGAACGGCACCGTGGACCTGGAGTGCGGCTCCACCACCAACAACGCGACGCGCGCCAAGGACGTGGCTTTCGCCGTGACCACCTACCTCGAGGAGGTGCGCATCGCGGTCAAGGCCAATGCCAACATCAACTCGATCCGTGACCTCAACGGCAAGACCGTGGCCACCACCACCGGCACCACCTCGGTGCAGACCCTGCGTCGCAACGAGCGCGCCGGCGGCATTGACTTCAAGGAGGTGATGGGCAAGGACCACGCCGACAGCTTCCTGCTGCTCGAGTCCGGCCGCGCCGACGCCTTCGTGATGGACGGCTCCATCCTGGCCGGCAACATCTCCAAGGCCAAGAACCCGGCCGACTTCAAGATCGTCGGCGAGGTGCTTTCGGTCGAGCCCATCGCCTGCATGATGCGCAAGGACGACTCCGCGTTCAAGAAGGCGGTGGACGACAGCATCAAGCGCCAGATCAAGGACGGTTCGCTCGCCAAGCTCTACGACAAGTGGTTCATGCAACCCATCCCGCCGACCAACACCAAGGTCGGGCTGCCGCTGTCCGAGGGCACCAAGCAGGCCTGGGCCAACCCGAACGACAAGCCGATGGAAGAGTACAACAAGAAATGAGCCATCCGTAGGCGTGGGCGCCCGCCCTGGGGCGGGCGTTTTTATTGGACACAGTCCGCCAAGACAACAAGAGCAAAGGTTCCTCCATGGCAAACTGGGAATGGCAGGTGTTCTGCAAGGACACCATCGAGGGCGCGGTCGTCGAGCGCTGCTTCGGCAGCAACGGCGACATCACTTATCTGGACTGGCTGCTGTCGGCCTGGGGCTGGACCGTCTCGGTCTCGCTCAGCGGCCTGGTGCTGGCGCTGCTGGTCGGCTCGCTCATTGGCGTGATACGCACGCTGCCCGCCAGCCCCGGCTGGGTGCGCCTGGGCAACGCCTGGGTCGAGCTGTTCCGCAACGTCCCCCTGCTGGTGCAGATCTTCCTCTGGTACCACGTGGTGCCGGCGCTGGTGCCGCCCATGAAGGAGGTGCCCCCCTTCCTGCTGGTCGTGTTCGCGCTGGGCTTCTTCACCTCGGCGCGCATCGCCGAGCAGGTGCGCGCCGGCGTGCAGGCCCTGCCCAAGGGCCAGCGCTACGCGGGCATGGCCGTGGGCTTCACCACGGCGCAGACCTACCGCCATGTGATCCTGCCCATGGCCTACCGCATCATCATCCCGCCGCTGACCAGTGAGTCCATGAACATCTTCAAGAACTCGTCGGTGGCGTTCGCGGTGTCGATCGCCGAGCTCACCCAGTTCGCGATGCAGACCGGCGAGGAGACCTCGCGCCCGATCGAGATGTACCTGGCGGTGACGGGGCTCTACATCGTGTCGGCACTGGCGGTCAACCGCATCATGGCCTTCATAGAGAAGCGGGCCCGCGTGCCCGGTTTCGTCGCGGCGGGCGGCACCGGAGCGGGGCACTGAATGAAACGCCCCCACGCTCATCACTCCGTGTATTCGCTGCCCCCCGAGGGGGCCCAGGCCTCCCTTGGGGCGGCCCGGCGGGAGGCCTGACATGATCCAACTCGACTTTTCCTTCTACAACTGGGACGTCATCTCCAACTTCGTGCTCAAGGGCCTGGGTTTCAGCGTCTTCCTGACCTTCGTGGCCACGCTGGGCGGCATCTTCTTCGGCACGCTGCTGGCGCTGATGCGCCTGTCGGGTCGCAAGTGGCTGGATCTGCCGGCCGCGATCTACGTCAACGGCATGCGCAGCATCCCGCTGGTGATGGTGATCCTCTGGTTCTTCCTGCTCGTGCCCTTCGTGATCGGCCGCCCGATCGGCGCCGAGTATTCGGCCATCATCACCTTCGTCGCCTTCGAGGCCGCCTACTTCAGCGAGATCATGCGCGCCGGCATCCAGTCGATCCCGCGCGGCCAGGTCTTCGCGGGCCAGGCGGTGGGCATGAGCTACGGGCAGAACATGCGGCTGGTGATCCTGCCCCAGGCCTTCCGCAACATGCTGCCGGTGCTGCTGACCCAGACCATCATCCTGTTCCAGGACACCTCGCTGGTCTACGCGATCGGCGCCTACGACCTGCTCAAGGGCTTCGAGACGGCCGGCAAGAATTTCGGCCGCCCCATCGAGTCCTACCTGCTGGCCGCCCTGCTGTATTTCGTGATCTGCTACGCCCTGTCCTGGCTGGTCAAGCAACTGCACAAGAAGATCGCCATCATCCGTTGAGTGCTGGAGAGAACAAATGATCGAACTCAAGAACGTTTCCAAGTGGTATGGCCCGGTGCAGGTGCTGACCGATTGCTCCACCAGTATCCAGAAGGGCGAGGTGGTGGTGGTCTGCGGCCCCTCGGGCTCGGGCAAGTCCACGCTGATCAAGACCATCAACGCGCTCGAACCCTTCCAGAAAGGCGAGATCTACGTCGACGGCGTGCCGGTGCACGACCCCAAGACCAACCTGCCCCGGCTGCGCAGCCGCGTCGGCATGGTGTTCCAGCATTTCGAACTGTTCCCGCACCTGTCGGTGACCGAGAACCTGACCATCGCCCAGGTCAAGGTGCTGGGCCGCAGCGTCGACGAGGCCAGGACACGGGGCCTCAAGATGCTGGACCGGGTCGGCCTGATGGCCCACAAGGACAAGTTCCCGGGCCAGCTCTCGGGCGGCCAACAGCAGCGCGTGGCGATCGCGCGCGCCCTGTCCATGGACCCCATCGTCATGCTGTTCGACGAGCCGACCTCGGCGCTGGACCCCGAGATGGTCGGCGAGGTGCTCGACGTGATGGTCGGTCTCGCCAAGGAAGGCATGACCATGATGGTGGTCACGCACGAGATGGGCTTCGCGCGCAAGGTGGCCAGCCGCGTGATCTTCATGGACGTGGGCGGCCGCATCCTGGAGGACTGCAGCAAGGACGACTTCTTCGACCATCCGGAGAACCGCCAGCCGCGCACCAAGGAATTCCTCAACAAGATACTGCAGCACTGAGGCCAGTCCGCCAGCGCGGGCTGGCGGACTGGCGAGAAACCGGCGTGCGGTGGCGGATTGCGCGGTAGGCACTGGCGCGGCCGCGCGCTACGATAGCCGCCAGAGCCGCCTTGTCGGCGACCGTGGAGGATGGCCATGAACTCCGAAGCTCTGCCCGTCACGATCCTGGGTGCCGGCAAGATCGGCCTCGCCATCGCGCTGTTGCTGCAGCGCAGCGGCAGCTACCTGGTGCGCGTGGCCGACCGCGATCCGCAGCGCCTGGCCCTGCTGGCCGACCTGGGCTGCGAGGCGGTGCCGCTGGACCTCGCCAATGACGCGGCCCTGGGCGAGGCCCTGGCCGGGCGCTTCGCCGTGGTCAACGCCCTGCCGTACCACCGCTCGGTGGCGGTGGCGCGCCTCGCCGCGGGCCTGGGCGTGCATTACTTCGACCTGACCGAGGACGTCAAAAGCACCCGCGCCATCCAGGCCCTGGCGCCGACGGCGGACACGGTGCTGATGCCGCAATGCGGCCTGGCGCCGGGTTTCATAGGCATCGTGGGGCACGACCTGGCCAGCCGCTTCGACACCTTGCAGGACCTGCACCTGCGCGTGGGGGCCTTGCCGCGCTTTCCGGTCAACGCGCTGCGCTACAACCTGACCTGGAGCACCGAGGGCCTGATCAACCAGTACTGCAACCCCTGCGAGGCCCTGGTCGATGGCCAGCATGTGGAACTGCAGCCGCTGGAAGGCCGCGAGACCTTCGCCCTGGACGGCGTCGAGTACGAGGCCTTCAACACCTCGGGTGGCCTCGGCACGCTGACGCGCACCCTGCACGGCCGGGCGCGCAACGTGGACTACAAGTCGGTGCGCTACCCCGGCCATGGCGCCATAATGAAGCTGCTGCTCAACGAGCTGCGCCTGCGCGAGCGCCCCGAGCTGCTCAAGCAGATCCTGGAGGAGGCCGTGCCCTCGACCGATCAGGACGTGATCGTGATCTTTGCGACCGCCTCGGGCCAGCGCGGCGGCCGCCTGCTGCAGGCCTCCTACTCGGCGCGCATTCTGGGCACCAGCATAGGCGGCCAGCTGCTGACCGCGATCCAGCGCACCACGGCGGCCAGCCTGTGCGCGGTGCTGGACCTGGTGCGCGAGGGCCGGCTGCCGGCGTCCGGCTTCATCGCCCAGGAGCAGGTGCCGCTGCCGGCCTTCCTCGGCAACCGCTTCGGCCTGGTCTTTGCCGAAGCTTCCCTGGAGCATCTCCAATGACGAGCCTTCCCCATCCCCAAGTGAGCGCGCTGTTCCAGCGCCTGGGCGTCGCCTTGCCGGCCGCGGAAGGCGGCCCGCGCCAGCTCGGCAGCCGCTCGCCGATCGACGGGGCCGAGCTGGCGCAGCTGCCGCGCAGCACACCCCAGGCCATGGAGGACTCGGTGCAGCGGCTCAAGGCCGTGCAGGGCCGCTGGGCCGCCTTGCCCGCGCCGCAGCGCGGCGAGCTGCTGCGCCAGTACGGCCTGCTCCTGCGCCAGCACAAGCAGGCCCTGGGGGAACTGGTCACGCTGGAGACCGGCAAGATCGGGCAGGAGGGCCTGGGCGAGGTCCAGGAAATGATAGACATCTGCGACTACGCCCTGGGCCTGTCGCGCCAGCTGTTCGGCCTGGTCATCGCCTCCGAGCGCCCCGAGCACAAGATGCTCGAGACCTGGCACCCGTTCGGCATCTGCGGCGTGATCTCGGCCTTCAACTTCCCGGTGGCGGTCTGGGCCTGGAACGCGGCCCTGGCCCTGGTCTGCGGCAACGGCCTGGTCTGGAAGCCCTCGCCCAAGACGCCGCTGTGCGCGCTCGCCGTCCATGGCCTGCTGCGCCAGGCGCTCGAGGCGGGGGCGCCGGCCTTCGCCGAGATCAGCCAGCTCTGGCTGGGCCAGGGCGAGGAGGGGCAGGCGCTGGTCGATCACCCGGACATACGCCTGATCAGCGCCACCGGCTCCACGGCCATGGGTCGCGCCGTCGGCCAGGCCTGCGCGCTGCAGTTCAAGCGCGCCATCCTCGAGCTCGGCGGCAACAACGCCGCCGTGGTCTGCGCCAGCGCCGACCTGGACCTGGCGCTGCGCGCCATGGTGTTCGCGGCGGTCGGCACCGCCGGCCAGCGCTGCACCACGCTGCGCCGCGTCTTTGTCCACGAGTCGGTCTACGACGCGCTCGCCACCCGCCTCAAGCAGGCCTATGCGAGCGTGGCCATAGGCGATCCGCGCGAGGCCGGCACCCTGGTCGGTCCGCTGATCGACGCCCGCGCCGGCGAGGCCATGCAGGCGGCCCTCGCCGAATGCCGCATTTTCGGCAACACCGTGACCGGCGGCGAGCGCCTGCTGCAGCAGCGCTTCCCCGAGGCCTGCTACGTGCGGCCGGCGCTGGTGGAGACCGAGGCGCAGCACGCCACCATGCTGCGCGAGACCTTTGCGCCCATCCTCTACCTGTGCCGCTTCAAGGAGCTCGACCAGGCGATCGCGCTGAACAACGCCGCCAGCCACGGCCTGTCCTCCTGCATCTTCACCGACTCGCTGCGCGAGGCCGAACGCTTCACCTCGGCGCTGGGCAGCGACTGCGGCATCGTCAACGTCAACATCGGCACCAGCGGCGCCGAGATCGGCGGCGCCTTCGGCGGCGAGAAGGAGACCGGCGGCGGCCGCGAATCGGGCTCGGACGCCTGGAAGTCCTACATGCGGCGCGCCACCAACACCATCAACTATGGCCGGACCCTGCCGCTGGCGCAGGGCATACGCTTCGACGTCTGAGCACGGGCCTGCCGGCAGGGTGAGAAAATCCAGCCCATGAGCACAACCCTGACGATCACCCGCCCCGACGACTGGCACCTGCATGTGCGCGATGGCGCGCCGCTGGCCACCGTGGTGCCGCACACGGCCGCGCAGTTCGGCCGCGCCATCATCATGCCCAACCTCAAGCCGCCGGTGACGACGGCCGAGCAGGCCCTGGCCTACAAGCAGCGCATCCTGGCCGCCGTGCCGGCAGGCGTGAGCTTCGAGCCGCTGATGACGCTCTACCTCACCGACAAGCTGCCGCCCGAAGAGATCAAGCGCGCCAAGGCAGCCGGCGTGGTGGCCTGCAAGCTCTACCCGGCCGGCGCCACCACCAACAGCGACGCCGGCGTGACCGACATCCGCAAGACCTACCGGACGCTGGAGGCCATGCAGCGCGAGGGCCTGCTGCTGCTGGTGCACGGCGAGGTGACCTCGCCCGAGATCGACCTGTTCGACCGCGAGGCCGTGTTCATCGACCAGCAGCTGATCCCGCTGCGCCGCGACTTCCCCGAGCTCAGGATCGTGTTCGAGCACATCACGACCCGGGAGGCCGCGCAGTACGTGCAGGACGCGGACCGCTTCACCGGCGCCACGGTCACCGCGCACCACCTGCTCTACAACCGCAACGCCATCTTCACCGGCGGCATCCGCCCGCACTACTACTGCCTGCCGGTGCTCAAGCGCGAGACGCACCGCCTGGCCCTGGTGCAGGCCGCCACCAGCGGCAATGCCCGCTTCTTCCTGGGCACCGACAGCGCGCCGCATCCGGCCCACCTCAAGGAACACGCCACCGGCTGCGCCGGCTGCTACACGGCCCACGCAGCGATCGAGATGTACGCCGAGGCTTTCGAGGCCGCCGGCGCGCTGGACAAGCTGGAAGCCTTCGCAAGCTTTTACGGCGCCGACTTCTACGGTCTGCCGCGCAACCAGGGCACGATCACGCTGAGCAAGCAAAGCTGGACGCCGCCGGAGAGCTTTGCCTTCGGTGAGGCCGAGCTCAAGCCCTTGCGCGCGGGCGAAACCCTGCCGTGGCGCCTGGCCTGACCGACATCGACTGGTCCGTTCCCTGGCTCGCGCCCTGGCGTGCGCTCGGAGAGCCGGTCGCGCGCGAGGTGCTGGCGGGCTGGCCCCAGCACGAGGCGCTGAACCGGGCCGTCCGTGCGCCGCTGCGCTTCGTGCCACAGTCGGCCCTGCCAGCGGGCGTGGCCTACGAGCGCCATATCTTCGAGCAGGGCCAGGTGCCCACGCGCGAGGGCCTGCACGATTTCTACAACGGCCTGTGCTGGATGCTGTTTCCGCAGGCCAAGCGCCGGCTCAACCAACTGCAGGCGGCCGAGATCGTGGCCGCCGGCGTGGGCGCCGTGCGCGGGCCGGTGCGCGACGCGATCACGGTGTTCGACGAGAACGCGGCCCTGCTGCAGGCGCCCGAGGCCCTGTGGCAGGCGCTGGCCGCGCGCGACTGGGGCCGCTTGTTCGGCGAGCTGCGGCCGCTGTGGGGCCAGGCCAGGCTGCTGCTGTTCGGCCACGCCCTGCTCGAGAAACTGGTCGCGCCCTACAAGTCGGTCACGGCCCATGTCTGGCGCGTGGAGGCCGCAGTCGACGCGATGGCCGAGCTCGACACCTGGCTGGCGGCCGACCTCACGCCGGCCAAGCTCGCGGCCAAGCCCTTTGCGCCGCTGCCCGTGCTGGGCGTGCCCGGCTGGTGGCCGGCCAACGAGGCGCCGGGCTTCTACGAGGACGACCAGGTGTTCCGGCCTGCGCGCGGCCGGCGCACTGTGGCCCAATAACCGCAGGGACTGTCGGAATTCGGGGTGAGAATCTTGATTTGCGCATTGGCGACCCTAACATTCGCGCCATCGGCCTCCCGATCGCGGGGCCGCCTCTGAAGAAAGAGAAAACATGAAACGCATCGTCCTGTTCGTGCTGACCAACCTCGCCGTGGTGGTGGTGCTGGGCATCGTCGCCAGCCTGCTCGGCGTGAACCGCTTCCTCACGGCCAACGGCCTGAACCTGGGCGCGCTGCTCGGCTTTGCCCTGGTCATGGGCTTCGGTGGCGCCTTCATTTCCCTGCTGATCAGCAAGCCCGTCGCCAAGTGGAGCGCGGGGGTGCAGGTGATCGAGCAGCCGCGCAACGCCGACGAGGCCTGGATCGTCGACACCGTGCGCAAGTTCGCCGACCAGGCCGGCATAGGCATGCCCGAGGTCGGCATTTTCGAGGGCGACCCCAACGCCTTCGCCACCGGCGCCTTCAAGAACTCGGCCCTGGTCGCCGTCTCCACCGGCCTGCTGCGCGGCATGACGCGCGAGGAGGTCGAGGCCGTGATCGGCCACGAGGTGGCGCACATCGCCAACGGCGACATGGTGACCATGACCCTGATCCAGGGCGTGATGAACACCTTCGTGGTCTTCCTCTCGCGCGTGATCGGCTACGCGGTCGACAGCTTCCTGCGCAAGAACGACGAGCAGAGCTCGGGCCCCGGCATAGGCTACATGGTGACCACCATCGTGCTCGACATCGTGCTGGGCTTCCTGGCCGCCATCATCGTGGCCTGGTTCAGCCGCCAGCGCGAGTTCCGCGCCGACGCCGGCGCGGCCCGGTTGATGGGGCGTCGCCAGCCCATGATCAACGCCCTGGCCCGCCTGGGCGGCATGCACGCGGCCGAGCTGCCCAAGAGCATGGCTGCCATGGGCATCGCCGGCGGCATCGGCCAGTTGTTTTCCACCCACCCGCCGATCGAGCAGCGCATCGCGGCGCTGCAGAACGCCCAGGGCTGATCTCCGGGCGCTGTCTCCCGAGCAAGGCCGGACGCTGTCCGGCCTTTGCGTTTTCAGGCCTTGGGCGCCGCCTTGTCGAGCTGCTGCGTGGCCAGGCCCTTGAGGTGGCGGCGCAGGCGCACCAGGCCCATGTCGTGCTGGTAGAGGTGCTCGCGCCGGTTGGCGTCGGGCTCCATGTTCTCCACCGCCACGCGGTCCTGCTCCAGCACATGCCAGTGGCGCTCCTCCAGGCGGTTCTTGTAGAGGAAGCGCCAGGTGTCGCGCTGCCAGCCCGAGACCTTGCGGCAGCGCCAGTGGAACACCCCCGCCGCCTGCTTGCTGATCGGCGTGTAGCTGCCGATGATGGTGAAGTTGCCGCCCGGCCCGCCGGTCTTGGGATAGGGGATCTCCAGGCGCATGGTGTGTATGCCCGTGTCCATCCACTCGGTCCAGTCGAAGTTCACGTTGCGCTGGCCCTTTTTCTCGAAGAAGAAGCCGATGTCCGTGTCGCGGATCTGGAAGTCGGCGCTGATCTCGCCCTCGGCCATCGAATGCGACTGCTTGTGCAGGTAGGCCCCGTGCATCGGGTCCAGCACGTTGTCCAGCACATAGCGGTAGTCGCAGCCCCACTCGGTGTAGCACAGGAAGGCAGACCACTCGGGCGAAGTCAGCTGCTCGGGCAGGCGCAGCGGCGGCGGGCTGTCCACATGGGGCGCGGTGGCGTTGAACAGGAAGATCGCGCCCGCGCGCTCCTCGACGTGGAACATGCGCGCCGGGCGCGAGCCCTCGAGCTTGCAGCCCGGGCTGCCCGGCACGCGGGTCACGGTGCCGTCGCAGCGCACCTCCACGCCATGGTAGGCGCAGGCCAGGCGGTCGCCCAGGTTCACGCCGATCGACAGCGGCGCGCCGCGGTGCGGGCAATGGTCCTCCAGGGCATGGACCTTGCCGTCATGGTCGCGCCACAGCGCGATCTTGTAGCCCAGGCGGCGCAGCGAGACGGGGCTGTCCTTGACGAAGCCCGAGGGGCAGACCGGGTACCAGAGGTCCTTGAGGCCGACCTCGAGGACGGCGTCGACCGGGTCTTGCTGGAAATTGACGACGGATGTGTTCATGGGGAAATCTCCGCAAAAGGGTCAGGCGCCGAGGCGGGCCATTTCCTGCTGGTAGGACTCGGGCGTCCAGGCCTGGCCGTTGGGGCCCGAGGGGCCGGACTGGTTCAGGTAGGCCACCAGGCCTTCCAGCTCGTGTATGCCCTGGGCGTAGGCACGCTCTATCGAGTCGCCCAGCAGGCTTTCGTAGGCCGTGGGCGGCGCGCTGCGGGTCTGGTGGGTTTCGTTGTAAAGCTCTTTGGTGCGCATGGGGTCTCCGGTTCAGCGTTCGATCAGGGACAGGGGATGGTCGGGCGGGTAGCTGGGCGTGACCGGCTTTGGGTTGCCCACGATCACGCACATCAGCGCCTCTTCATCGCCGATGTTGATCACGCCGCGGTACACGCCCACGGGCCAGGAGACCAGGTCGCGTTCGCCGGCCTCCATCTCCCAGGTCTCGCCGTTGAGTTCGGCGATCAGCCTGACGCGCCCGCGCAGCACGAAGAACACCTCCTCGACGTCGGTGTGGATGTGCAGCGGCCCCTCGGCACCGGCCGGCAGGATCATGGTCGAGAAGGTGAAATGCTCGGCCGGCACGGTGTTGGCGTCGCTGGCCACGCCGGTGGCGCCCGTGCCCACGTAGCGCATCTGGGCGCGACGGTACTTGGGGTCATGGTCGGCCTGGAACTTCAGCGCCTCCCAGTCGTAGCGGCGCGTGGCGCGCATGGCCACGCGGGTCTTCATCCATTGGGCCAGGTTCATGCCCTGCGGCGGCCGGTAACGGGTCGGGGTCTGCGCAGCGGCGGTGGCGACGCTCATTTCGGATTCCTTTCAAGCAGTTGTCTACGGCGCACAGGTTCCACGCTCGGCGTTTCATTTGGCTCGTATATGAAACGTTGATTTATAAGTGGAACGTGTTCCTAGGTTAAACAACAGGAAAAGGCGGGAAATATGGGGTAAACCCTTGGTCTTGACCGTGATTGCGCGCTTGTTGATCTAGATCGGCCATCCCGCGCGTGCCGGCCAGGGGGGGCGAGGCGAGTGGACGGCGCAGGCGCAGGCCGGAGCCCCGCAGGTGGGCGCTCAGGCCGAGGCCAGCAGGTCCCGGGCCACGGCCTCGCCGACCCGGATGCCGTCCACGCCGGCCGAGAGGATGCCGCCGGCGTAGCCCGCGCCCTCGCCGGCCGGGAACAGGCCGCGCGTGTTCAGGCTCTGCAGGTCCTCGCCGCGGTCCATGCGCAGCGGCGAGGAGGTGCGGGTCTCCACGCCCGTCAGAACCGCGTCGTGGCGGTCGAAGCCGCGGATCTTGCGGCCGAAGGCCGGCAGGGCCTCGCGCAGGGCCTCGATCGCGTAGGGGGGCAGGGCGGGATGCAGGTCGCCCAGGCGCACGCCGGGCTTGTACGAGGGCAGGACCTCGCCGAAGTCGGTCGAGGGGCGTCCCGCGATGAAGTCGCCCACCAGTTGGCCGGGCGCGTCGTAGTTGCGGCCGCCCAGCTCGTAGGCGCCGGACTCGAGCTGGCGCTGCAGCACGATGCCGGCCAGCGGATGGGGGGCCTTGCCCTGCAGGGCCTCGACGCCGTGGCTGCTGCCCAGAGTGGCCTCGAAGGCGGCCGGATCGCTTGGGAAGTCGCTCGGTTCTATGCCCACCACCATGCCGGCGTTGGCGTTGCGCTCGTTGCGCGAGTACTGGCTCATGCCGTTGGTGACCACGCGCCCGGGCTCCGACGTGGCGGCGACCACGGTGCCGCCCGGACACATGCAGAAGCTGTAGACCGCGCGGCCGTTGGCCGCGTGGTGCACCAGCTTGTAGTCGGCCGCGCCGAGCAGCGGATGGCCGGCGTGCCGGCCCCAGCGCGCGCGGTCTATCAGGCCCTGCGGGTGCTCGATGCGAAAGCCGACCGAGAAGGGCTTGGCCTGCATCTGCACGCCGCGCTCGTGCAGCATGGCGAAGCTGTCGCGCGAGCTGTGGCCCAGGGCCAGCACCACATGGGAGGCGGCGAGCTCGCTGCTCTGGCCGCTGGCCAGGTCCAGCACGCGCAGGCCGCGCAGCCGGCGCAGGCCGCCCTCGTTCTCGACGATCACGTCGCTCACGCGCTGCTGGAAGCGGATCTCGCCGCCCAGGGCGATGATCTGCTCGCGCAGGTTCTCGACCACCTTGACCAGCTTGAAGGTGCCGATGTGGGGGTGGGCCACGTAGAGGATCTCGGGCGGGGCGCCGGCCTGAACGAATTCGCTCATGACCTTGCGGCCCAGGTGGCGCGGGTCCTTGATCTGGCTGTAGAGCTTGCCGTCGGAGAAGGTGCCGGCGCCGCCCTCGCCGAACTGCACGTTGCTCTCGGGATCGAGCTGGCGCTTGCGCCACAGGCCCCAGGTGTCCTGGGTGCGCTGGCGCACCGGCTTGCCGCGTTCGAGCACGATGGGCCTGAAACCCATCTGCGCCAGCACTAGGGCGGCGAAGATGCCGCAGGGCCCGAAGCCCACCACCACGGGGCGCTGCGCCAGGTCGGCGGGGGCCTGGCCGACCGGCTGCCAGGCCATGTCGGGCGTGGGCGCGATGTGGGGGTGTCCGGCGTGCCGGGTCAGCAGCGCGGCTTCCTGGGCAGGGTCGCGCAGCGACAGATCCAGAATGAAGACGGCCAGCAGCTCGACCTTGCGCGCGTCGAAGCTGCGCTTGTGCACCTGCAGGTGTGCGATCTCAGCGGGCGCTATGCCCAGCAGCTGCGCCGCCTGAGCGCGCAGCGCGGCCTCGGGCTGCTGTTCGGGGTCCGCCGGTAGGGCGGCCAGCGGCAATCGGAGTTCGGAAATACGGATCATGGGGGCGGCTCGTGGTGATCAAGCAGGGCCGCCATGATAAGGCCCTTGCGCTCTGAGGCAGGCGCCGGGGCGTCCCTGGGTCAGGGCGTTGGCAGGAAGCCTTCGACCGAGAGGTAGCGCTCGCCGGTGTCGTAGTTGAAGCCCAGCACGGTAGCGCCCGGCGCGAGCTCGGGCAGCTTCTGCGCGATCGCGGCCAGCGTGGCGCCGGAGGAGATGCCGACCAGCAGGCCTTCCTCGCGCGCGGCGCGGCGCGCCATCTCGCGCGCGGGCTCGGCCTCGACCTGGATCACGCCGTCGAGCAGGGCGGTGTCGAGGTTCCTGGGGATGAAGCCCGCACCTATGCCCTGGATCGGGTGCGGCGAGGGCTGGCCGCCCGAGATCACCGGCGAGGCCGTGGGCTCGACCGCGAACACCTTGAGCCTGGGCCATTTTTCCTTGAGCACGCGGGCGCAGCCGGTGATGTGGCCACCGGTGCCCACACCGGTGATCAGCACGTCGACGCCCTCGGGGAAGTCGGCCAGGATCTCCTGCGCCGTGGTGCGCGCGTGCACCTCGATGTTGGCCGGGTTCTCGAACTGCTGCGGGATCCAGGCGCCGGGAGTGGCCGCCTTGAGCTCCTCGGCGCGGGCGATGCAGCCCTTCATGCCCTTCTCGCGCGGCGTCAGTTCGAAGCTCGCGCCGTAGGCCAGCATCAGGCGGCGGCGCTCGATGGACATGCTGTCGGGCATGACCAGGATCAGCTTGTAGCCCTTGACGGCCGCGACCATGGCCAGGCCTATGCCGGTGTTGCCCGAGGTCGGCTCGATGATGGTGCCGCCGGGCTTGAGCTCGCCGGACTTCTCAGCGGCCTCGATCATGGACAGGGCGATGCGGTCCTTGATCGAGCCGCCAGGGTTGGAGCGCTCTGACTTGATCCAGACCTGGGCGTCGCCGAACAGGCGCTGGAGGCGGATATGCGGCGTGCCGCCTATGGTGTCGAGGATGGTGTTGGCCTTCATGGGGTCTCCGGTTCGTTGCGCAAGCACGTGCATTCTGCCCCGATTGCCGGAGCGTGGGCGGCGCCAAGGGTGCGGGGGCGGCGATAATGGCGGCGTGAAGCCCGCCAGACCGTCGCCGGTGCAAGTCCCGAAAGGGCGCACTGGAGGAACGTCCGGACTGCACAGGGCAGCGTAGGAGGTAACACCTCTCCACCGCGAGGTGAGGATCAGAGCAACAGAGACGAGTCGATGCGGCCTTTGCGGCGGCGCGAAAGCGACGCCGCAAAGGCCTTCGAAAGAAGGCCGGGGCCGCATCGGGTGAAACGGGCAATCTCTACGCGCAGCAATACCAAGTAGGCCAGCGTCGATGTGGCTCCGCAGAGCTGGCGGGTAGGTAGCACCGAGCCGGGTGGGCGACCCCCGGCCCAGAGTAATGACGGTCACGCCACGGGCAACCGTGGCGCACAGAATCCGGCGTATCGGCGGGCTTCACACTTTTTCTTTCCCCGGCCGGCCGCCTGGAGTGCCTCAGCGGCTGGCAGCCAGCTTGCCGGCCAGCGCGAACACCGAGTTGGGGGCGTTCACCCGCAGCGGCTGGGCCTTGGGCGCGGCGAACACGCCGCGCTTGGTGGCCGGTCGGCCCTCGACGCGCACGCCCTTGGCGCGCTGCTCCTCGGCCAGCATCTGCAGCGTGATCGCCTGCAGGTGCTCCATCATCTTGCTGTGCAGGCTGGCCCAGAGCTCCTGCGTCATCCAGCAGCTGGGCGAATCATCGCCGGCCGCCGCAGCGCCGGCGCCCGGCCCGCTCTCGACCGCGCCCAGGATGTCGGCCACGCTGATCGCCTCGGCGCGGCGCGCCAGGGTGTAGCCGCCGCCGGGGCCGCGCGTGCTCTCGACCAGGCCGCGCTGGCGCAGCTTGCTGAACAGTTGTTCCAGATAGGACAGCGAGATCTGGTGTCGCACGCTGATCGCGGCCAGCGAGACCGGCCCGAGCTGCTCGCGCAGCGCCAGGTCGATCATGGCGGTGACGGCAAAGCGGCCTTTTGTACTCAATCGCATGACATGCTCCTTTCAGCGTTGTGGTGCAGGCCGACTGCGCCTGCACATGCATCACTCTAGGTGCATTTTCACTTCGCGTAAATTCGAATTTATAAGAAAATAACTGCGAAAAAATCGAATGATTGAGTCGCTGTGAACTTCAAGCACCTGCACTATTTCTGGGTCACGGCGCGCGCCGGCGGGGTGATGCGCGCCGGCGAGCAGCTGCACACCACGCCGCAGACCCTGTCGGGCCAGATCAAGCTGCTGGAGGAGCGCTTCGGCCGCAAGCTGTTTCGCAAGAGTGGCCGGCGTCTCGAGCTCACCGACGACGGCCACCTGGCCCTGGGCTACGCCGACGAGATCTTCACGCTGGGCGCCGAGCTCGAGGGCGCGATGCGCCAGGCCGGCAGCGGCGCGCGCACATTGGAATTTCGCGTCGGCGTGGCGGACTCGGTGGCCAAGTCGGTGGCCTACCGCCTGCTCGAGCCGGCCCTGTCGCTGGCAGAGCCGGTGCGCCTGGTCTGCAGCGAGGGCAAGTTCCCGGATCTGCTGGGCCAGCTGGCGCTGCACCGCCTGGACTTGGTGATCGCCGACGAGCCGCTGTCGCGCCGTGTCAGCGTCAAGGCCTTCAACCATGCGCTGGGCAGCTCGCCCATGAGTTTCTTCTGCGCCCCGGCGCTGCGCGCCCAGCTCAAGGGGCCGTTCCCGCAATGTCTGCAGGGCATGCCCATGCTGATCCAGGGCGCGGCTTCCTCGGTGCGCCAGCAGCTCGACGGCTGGCTGGCGCGCCACCAGATCCAGCCGCGCGTGGTCGGCGAGTTCGACGACGGCGCGCTGATGACCGCTTTCGGCCGCGAGGGGCGCGGCGTTTTCATGTCGCCCACGGTGCTGGAGTCCGAGACCGTGTCGCAGTACGGCGTCGAGGTGATAGGGCGCAGCGAGGAGCTGGTCGAGGAGTTCTTTGCGGTGTCGGTGGAGCGCCGCATCACCCATCCCTGCGTGGCGGCCATCACCCAGGCGGCGCGCGGCCGCTTGTTCAGGGCCCTGGGCGCGCCGTCTCAAAACCGTTCATAGGGCAGCAGGTAGCGCCACTGGCCGGGGGGCAGGCCGGCCATGGGCAGGCGGCCGATGCGGATGCGCTTGATGCCGGTGACGGTCAGCCCGGCCGCCGCGCACATGGTCGCAATCTGTCCCGACCAATAGCCTTTCATGGCAAAGCGCAGGCCGGTGACGTCCGGCTGCTGCCGGCTGAGGCTGACCCGTGCTGCCAGCATGGCGCGTCCGTCGACCACCGGCGGCCGGTTGAGCTGCTGCAACTGCTCGGGCGTCACAGGGCCCTCCACGTCGACCATCACCTCGTGCTCGACCAGGGCGGCCTCCTCGATCAGCTTGCGCCGCACGCGGGCGTCCTGGGTGAACACCAGCAGGCCGCTGGCCGCGTCTTCCAGCGGCGTGACGCAGGTCAGCCCGCTGAAATGCCGCTGCAGCCGGCGCAGGCCGGAGCGGTCGCCGGCAAAGCGGGCCGACTCGGCCAGCAGCGCCTCGGCGGCCCCGGTCCGCACCCATGGGGGCTTGTGCAGCAGGAAGCTGACGGGCGGGATGGGTTCGGCGCGGGCCCCGGCGTCCACCTCGACCGTCTCGTCGTGCACGCGGAACTGTGGCGTCTCGACCACCTGGCCGGCCACGCGCACCCAGCCGCCCTCGATCAGCAGCTCGGCCTCGCGGCGCGAACAGCCGCGCAACTCGGCCACGCGCTTGGCCAGGCGCACGCCGTCGGCGGCGTCACTGGCGTCAGTCATTGCCGGGGGCCAGCGAGCGTATGCGCGCCACATGGGCCTGCAGCGAACGCGCGGCCACCGGCCACAGGCGCGGCGGCACGTCCTCGTAGGCCTGCTTGACCCAGTCGTCCAGCGTGCCCTCGGGCAGGGCCTGCATGGCCGCGAGGATCTTGGCCTCGCGCCTGAGCCGGTGCGCCTTGAGTTGGGCGATGGCTTCGCGCGCCGCACCCAGCGCATGGCCGTGCGCCGGCAGGATGAATTCGATGTCCAGCTCGGCGCAGGCAGCGCTGAGCCGGTCCAGCGAATCGAGGTAGGCCGTCATGTCGCCGTCGGGCGGGTCGATCACGGTGGTGCTGCCGTTGAGGATATGGTCGCCCGAGAACAGCAGGCCGTCCTGCTCCAGCACCAGGCAGACATGGTTGGCCGCATGGCCGGGCGTGTGGATCACGCGCAGCGTGTGCTGGATCTGGCCGTCCGCGCTGCCGAGCGCCAGGCGCTCGCCGTCGGCCAGCGCCCGGTCGGGGGTGAAGGCGCTGGCCGCGCGCGCGGTCGGCGCCGAGGGCAGGCCCAGGATGGGCGGCGGCGGGCTGCACAGGGCCTGCAGCGGCTTGGCGCCCGGCGAATGGTCGGGGTGCGAGTGGGTGCAGACGATCATGCGGATCTGGCCACCGGCGGCGCGCCACAGGCGCTCCAGATGCTCGGCGTCGGCCGGCCCGGGGTCGATCGCGATGTAGCCGGTGCGCGGGTCGCCGACCAGGTAGCTGTTGGTGCCGGGGCCGGTCATCACGCCGGGGTTGGGCGCCGTCAGGCGCTGCAGGTTCTTCAAGAGCGGCACAGGCTGGTCGGCCTGCCAGTCCAGTGCGTGCACGATCTGGCCGTCCGGGCTGACCAGGGCCAGCTCGCCGTAGGGCGATTCATGCTCCATGTAGCGCGCCTCCTTGCCGGCCAGCAGGCCGGCGCGCGGGCAGCTGGTCCACAGCGGCTGCTCGGTCGCGGCGCAGGCGGCCAGCACCGCGTCCACGCGGTCGTAGGCCGCCAGCCGCTGCAGCGTGCGTATGGTCGGGAAGATCATGAAGAACTGGCCGGCCTCGTGGCGCGCCAGCGCGTCGGCGGGCCGCACCCAGACCGGCTCGAACTGCTCGGCCTCGTCGGCCTGCGGCTGCTGGCCCTCGGGCATGCGCGCGACCAGGAAGGGCACGTCGAAGCGGCGCGGCAGGTCGCGGTCGGTGATCCAGTGCGCGAGCACGAAGACCTCGGCCGCGGCCAGGGTCAGGCCGCGTGCCGCGCATTGGGGCAGGAAGGGCGCCTGGCGGTCCAGCGCCGCGACCTCGGCCGCGCCGGCCATGGCGCCGTCGGCGCGGCGTGCGAGCAGGATGCCGAGCTCCTCGAAGCTCTCGCGGATCGCGGCGATGGCCTGGGTGAGGTGCAGGGCGCTCTGCGTGGGGCGGCGCGTGGCCTGTGCATGCGCCTGGGCGTCGGCCGCGTCGATGCCGCCGCCGGGAAACACATAGGCGCCGGGGGCGAAGCTGGCGCTCATGGAGCGGCGCGTCATCAGCACCTCGAGGCCGCCGGGCGCGTCGCGCAGCAGCAGCACGGTGGCGGCGGGCCGCAGCGGGGCGGGCTCGCGCTGGGGGTGTAGCAGTTGGGTGGGTCGGACCATGGCCGCATTATCGGCAGGATTGCCGGGCGGCCCATAATGCTGGCCATGCGAATCCGCTTCACCAAAATGCAGGGTGCGGGCAACGACTTCGTCGTGCTCGACGAGACGCGCGGCCGCCTGAACCTCTCGGCGGCGCAGTACCGCTTCCTGGCCGACCGCCATTTCGGCGTCGGCGCCGACCAGATCCTCAGCGTGCGGCCCTCGCCCGGCGCGGGCCTGGACTTCGAATACGTGATCCACAACGCCGACGGCGGCGAGGTCGAACAATGCGGCAATGGCGCGCGCTGCTTCGTGCGCTATGTGCGCGAGAAGGCGCTCACGGCCAAGGAGCTGGTCAAGGTCAAGGTCGCGAACGGCGTGATCGAGCTGCGCATGAATCCCGACGGCCGCGTGACGGTGGACATGGGCACGCCGGTGTTCGAGCTGCCCAGCGTGCCCTTCGACCCGGCAGGCCTGAGCCCCGAGCCGGCCGGCCCCCATGGCGAGTGGCAGCTCTGGCCGCTGGTGCTCGCGCCCGGCCAGGCCCCGGTGCGCGTGGCCGTGCTGTCCATGGGCAACCCGCACGCGGTGCAGCTCGTGGACGACGTGGACCGCGCGCCGGTGGCCGAGCAGGGCCCGCTGATCGAGCGCCACCCGGCCTTTGCGCGCCGCGTCAACGCCGGCTTCATGCAGGTGCTGGACCGCTCGCGCATCCGCTTGCGCGTGTTCGAGCGCGGCAGCGGCGAGACGCTGGCCTGCGGCACAGGGGCCTGCGCGGCCGTGGCGGCGGGCATCAGGCAGGGCCTGCTCGACGCGCGGGTCGACGTGGACACGCGCGGCGGGCGGCTGACCATCGAATGGGCGGGCGAGGGCAGCGCGGTGCGCATGACCGGTCCGGCCACCACCGTTTTCGAGGGCGAGATCGAGATTCCGGACCTGACATGAACATGAACCCCCTGACCGAAGACGACATCGCCGACTTCCTGCTCAATACGCCGGATTTCTTCGAGCGCCACGCCGAGCTGCTGGCCGCGGTGCAGCTGACCAGCCCGCACGGCCAGCGTGCCGTGAGCCTGCAGGAGCGCCAGGCCGAGATGCTGCGCGAGAAGATCCGGGCGCTGGAGCTGCGCATCATGGACATGATCCGCCACGGCAACGAGAACATGATCATCGCCGACAAGCTGCAGCGCTGGGCGCGCCAGCTGTTCCTGGTCGAGCGGCCGGCCGAGCTGCCGGCCGTGATGGTGCGCGAGATCCAGAGCCAGTTCGGCGTGCCCCAGGTCGCGCTGCGTGTCTGGGGCGTGGCCCCGGCCTTCGCCGGCGAGCCCTTCGCCCAGGGCGCGAGCGAGGAAATGAAGATCCTGGCCGCCTCGCTGGCCTCGCCCTACTGCGGCGTCAATGCCGGCTTCGACGCCGTGAGCTGGCTGGCCGATGCCGAGCGCGCCGCCTCGGTGGCGCTGATCGCCCTGCGCAGCGGCGCCGCCGATCCGCAGGCCTTCGGCCTGTTGGTGCTGGCCTCGCCCGACGCCCAGCGCTTCCACGCCGGCATGGGCACGGATTTCCTCGAGCGCATGGCCGAGCTCGGCAGTGCGGCCCTGTCGCGCCTGACCCGGGGCTGAGCCGGGGAAGGGCATGGCCGATCGCGCGCCGCTGCCCGCCGACCCCGAGGGTGCTGCGCTGGTCGCGCGCTATCTCGAGCATGTGCGCGTCGAGCGGCGCTTGGCGGCGCGCACCGTGAACCTGTACGCGCAGGAACTCGAGAAGCTGCAGGAACTGGCGGCGCGCACCGGGGTGGCGCTGACCTCGGCGCGCAGCGGCCATGTGCGCCAGTGGGCGGCCCAGCTGCACGCGGCCGGCCGCCAGGGGCGCAGCATCGCGCTGGCCCTGTCGGCCTGGCGCGGCTTCTACGCCTGGCTGGGGCGCGAGGGAAGGATAGGCGGCAACCCGGTGCAGGACGCGCGCGCGCCGCGTGCGCCGCGCCCGCTGCCCAAGGCCCTGGGCGTCGACGAGGCCATGCAGCTGGCCGACCATGCGCAGTCCGAGGACAACCCCTGGCTGGAGGCGCGCGACGCGGCCATGGTCGAGCTGCTGTACGGCTGCGGCCTGCGTGTGTCCGAGCTGGCCGGGCTGGACCGGTCGGCCAGCGCCGCGGCGCAGCGCGAGGGCCGGGGCTGGCTGGACCTGCAGGCGGCCGAGGTCCATGTGCTGGGCAAGGGCGGCAAGCGGCGCAGCGTGCCGCTGGGCGCCCAGGCGCTGGCGGCGCTCGAGCGCTGGCTGGCCCTGCGCCCGGTCGTTCCCGGTGCCGGCGGCGAAGGGGCCGCGGCCCTGTTCCCAGGCCAGCGCGGCACGCGCCTGACGCCGCAGGCGATCTGGCAGCGCCTGCGCCGGCGCGGCCAAGGCGCCGGCCTGGCCGCGCCGGTCCATCCCCACATGCTGCGCCACTCCTTCGCCAGCCACCTGCTGCAGTCCAGCGGCGATCTGCGCGCGGTGCAGGAGCTGCTCGGTCACGCCAGCATCGCGAGCACCCAGGTCTACACCCGGCTCGACTTCCAGCATTTGGCCCGCGCCTACGACGCGGCCCATCCGCGCGCGCACAAGACACACAAGAAGAAGGCAGGTTGAGGCCGGCGCCGGCCGGGCCTGCCGCGACAATACGGCGCATGAAGACGATCAGACTCAAAGAAGGCAAGGAGCGCTCGCTGCAGCGCCGTCACCCCTGGGTGTTCGACTCGGCGATCGCCAAGGGCGGGGCCGACCCGGGCGAGACCGTGCGCGTGACCGCGCAAGACGGCCAGTTCCTGGGCTGGGCGGCGTTCAGCCCGAGCTCGCGCATACGCGCCCGGGTCTGGAGCTTCGACGAGGACCAGTGCATCGATGCCGCGTTCTTCGAGGCGGCCATCGCGCGCGCCATCCGGGCGCGCAGCCTGTTCGAGATCCAGAGCGACGGCCTGCGGCTGGTCCATGGCGAGTCCGACGGCCTGCCAGGGCTGATCGTGGACCGCTACGGCGACACCCTGGTGGCCCAGTTCACCAGCTGCGGCACCGAGCGCTGGAAGGCCCAGATCGCCGACGCCCTGCTGCGCCAGACCGGCCTGACCCGCCTGTACGAGCGCTCGGACGCCAGCGTGCGCGCGCTCGAGGACCTGCCCGAGGCCACGGGCTGGCTGCGCGGCGAGGGGGCGACCGAGCTGACGATAAGCGAGCACGACTGGCGCCTTACGCTGGACATCGCCCAGGGCCACAAGACCGGCTTCTACCTGGATCAGCGCGACAGCCGCCAGCGCTTCGCCCAGCACGCGCGCCGGCGCGGCTTCGCGCGCGTGCTCAACTGCTATTGCTACACCGGTGGCTTCACGGTGGCAGCGTTGGCCGGTGGTGCCGGCCATGTGACTTCGATCGACTCGTCGGGCCCGGCCCTGGCGCGCGCCCGCGCCAACGTGGCGCTGAACGGCTTCGACGAGGCACGCGCCACGTTCCTCGACGCCGACGTGAACGCCTCGCTGCGCCGCTTCATCGAGGCCGGCGAGCGCTTCGACGCCATCGTCCTCGATCCGCCGAAGTTCGCGCCCACGGCGGCCCATGCCGAGCGCGCTGCGCGCGCCTACAAGGACATCAACCGCCTGGCCTTCAAGCTGCTCGCGCCGGGCGGCGAGCTGTTCACCTATTCCTGCTCGGGCGGCATCAGCGCCGAGCTGTTTCACAAGATCGTGGCCTCGGCCGGCATAGACGCCGGGGTGGACGGCTACATCAGCGAGCGCCTGCAGGGCGCGCCGGACCACCCGATGACCGTGCAGTTCCCCGAGGGCGAGTACCTCAAGGGCCTGGTCGTGGTACGCAAGCCCGACTGACGCCCCCGCCGGCGGCACGGCCTTGAGCTCGCCGCTACACTCCCCATTTCCTCATTCCCAAGACCATGTCCCTGATCCCCGCCACCATCCTCACGGGCTTCCTAGGCTCCGGCAAGACCACCCTGCTCAAGCGCGTGCTGACCGAGGCGCACGGCCAGAAGATCGCCGTGATCGAGAACGAGTTCGGCGAGGAGAACATCGACAACGACATCCTGGTGGCCGACACCGAGGAGCAGATCATCCAGATGAGCAACGGCTGCATCTGCTGCTCGATCCGCGAGGACCTGCGGGCCACGTTGCAGCTGCTGGCGGCCAAGAAGCGCAAGGGCCTGCTGGACTTCGAGCGCGTGGTGATCGAGACCACCGGCCTGGCCGACCCCGGCCCGGTGGCCCAGACCTTCTTCATGGACGACGAGATCGCCGAGAGCTTCCTGCTCGACTCCATCCTGACCCTGGTCGACGCCAAGCACGCGGCCCAGCAGCTGAACGACCGCCAGGAGGCGCGGCGCCAGGTCGGCTTCGCCGACCAGCTCTTCATCAGCAAGACCGATCTGGTCTCGCCCGACGAGGTCCAGTCCCTGCAGCACCGCCTGACCCACATGAACCCGCGCGCGCCCCAGCAGCTGGTGCATTTCGGTGAGGTGGCGCTGGACCAGGTGTTCGACCTGCGCGGCTTCAACCTCAACAGCAAGCTCGAGATCGATCCGGACTTCCTCAAGGAAGAGGACGAGCACCACCACCACGACCATGCGCACGGCGAGCACTGCGACCACCCCTCGCACCAGCACGACCATGAGCACGGCCACCACCACCATCACGAGGACGACGTCAAGAGCTTCGTGTTCCGCTCCGAGCGCGCCTTCGACCCGGCCCGGTTGGAGGACTTCCTGGGCGCCATCGTCAACATCTACGGCCCGCGCATGCTGCGCTACAAGGGCGTGCTCAACATGAAGGGTACCGAGCGCAAGGTGATCTTCCAGGGCGTGCACCAGCTGATGGGCAGCGACCTCGGGCCGGCCTGGGCGCCGGACGAGCCACGCACCAGCAAGATGGTGTTCATCGGCATCGACTTGCCCAAGGATATCCTGCTGCAAGGCTTGGAGCAGTCCCTCATCTGAGCTGGGGACGCGGTCCGGGGTCGCGAAAATTCCCGTTTGTTGCAATTTGGCAACGGATGGGCGGGCTGGCGGTTCAGCCTTTACAATCGCGGCCCAATTCCGGCCCCTCGGGGCCGGCCCAGTAACAAAGGGCCCGAATCAGGGTATAACGCAGGTGAAGGACGCCCCCTCATGGTGACAGCCCTTTCCGGCAAGACCCGGCCGCGTGCCCAGGCGAAGAAGGCCGAGGCCCCGGCCCCCAAGGCGACGCGAGCGGTCGCCCGGCCGGGTGCATCCCGCGCCGCGCCCAAGCCCGCGCCCAAGAAGCCGGCCCCCAAGGCCGTCAAGCCCGCCAGCGCCGCCAAGGGCGCGCCGGCCAAGCCCACGGGGACGGCCAAGCCGCGTGCCGCGGTGGCCGAGGCGGCGCCGGCCGCCCGTTCCCCTGTCGCCAGCCCCGTGCCGGCGACGCCCGCCCGGGCCAGTCGCGCGTCTGCGCGACCGGCCCCACTGACCGCGCCTTCCATGGCGCCTGCGGTGGCCTCCACGGCCGCCAAAGCTAGCTACCTGAATACCATGAGCACTCCCGTCCTGACCCCTCCGCCCCTCGCGTCGATCAAGAAGGATCCCAAGCTGGCCAACAACTGGAAAACCAAGGCGCTGGAGGCCCTGTCCGACGCCGAGGTGCTGGCCATGCCCGACAGCGAGTACATGAACGACACCCAGATGGCGTTCTTCCGCCGCAAGCTCTCCCAGCTCAAGCAGGACATCCTGGCCAATGCCGGCGAGACCACCGAGCACCTGCGCGAGGACACGGTGATCGTGCCGGACCCGGCCGATCGCGCCACCATCGAGGAAGAACACGCGCTGGAGCTGCGCACGCGCGACCGCGAGCGCAAGCTGCTCAAGAAGATCGAGCAGTCGATCGCGCGCATCGACGCCGGCGACTATGGCTACTGCGACGAGACCGGCGAGCCGATCGGCGTCGGCCGCCTGCTGGCGCGCCCGACCGCGACGCTGTCGCTGGAGGCCCAGCAGCGCCGCGAGCTCAAGCAGAAGATGTTCGGCGACTAAGGTGTTGCCACGCGAGAAGCACGGAGTGCGGGACCCGAGGCCATGAGCAAAGACAACGGCGGCCTGCTGTCCAAGGTCGTCCGCTTCGTTCGCCATCCGACGGTCAGCTGGTCCGAACTGGACCACCAGGACACGGTGCGCGATGACGAGCAGAGCCGGCAGCGGCTCAAGGAAATGATCGAGCGCAAGAAGCGCAACGATTTCGTGCGCGGCCGCGAGTTCGACATGCTGCGCAAGATCCGCCAGCGCGAGCTGCTGGGCGGGCCTGACGCGGGGGTGCGCCCCTCCTTCTTCCAGAGCAGCCTGCTGTCCACGCCGGACGGCCGGGCGCGCACGCTCAAGAAGATCGACGAGATCGAGGCCCAGATGTCGATGCAGTGGTGGAAATCCAAGCGCGGCGATCTGGGCAGCGGCAGCAGCGCGTTTTCCTCCTCGGGGGAATCCTCGTCGCAGGGCAGCAGTTCCCAGGGGTCTTCCTCGCAAGGCAGCGCCTCGCGGGGCTTTTCCTCTCAGGGCGCGTCGGCGCCGCAGCCGCTGCGCACGGCGCCTGCGCCGCTGCTGGGCGAGCCGACCCAGCGCTCGGCCTTCGCGTCCACGGCCCGGTCGGACCTGGCGCCTCTGGCCGAGCCGGCGCCGCCGTCCGAAGGTTTCTCGGTCTCCAAGTCCGACGCGATCGAGGTCGGCGAGCTCGCCCACGACCAGGAGCTGGAGGAGGCGTCGATCCGCTTTGCCAGCGGCGACGAGGCGGGTGCAGAGGCCGGCCTGCTCAAGGCCCTGGGCAGCACCGGAACACGCGGCCAGCATCTGGAGAGCTGGCTGGCCCTGTTCGACCTGTACCGCGCCACCGGCTGGCAGGACCGGTTCGAGCGCGCGGCCCTGGATTTCGCGCTGCGCTTCCAGCGCTCGGCGCCGCAGTGGTTCTCCATGTCGGAGCGCGCTGGCCAGGCGGCGCCTGCTCGTGCGCAGCCTGCCGGCAGTGCGCACGCCCACTGGACCTGCCCGGCGACGCTGGGGGTGGGCTCGCTCACCGCGCTGCAGGAGGTGCTGGCACGCACGGCCAGTCCCTGGCGCCTGGACTGGCGCAAGCTTCAGGCCCTGGGCGGTGACGAGGTGCTGCAGGCCCTGCGCAAGGTGCTGGCGTCCTGGGCGGCGCGTCCGGTGCAGATCGGCTTCGTCGGCGGCGAGATGCTCGAGCAGTGGCTGGCCGCGCGCACGCCCGCCGGCGACGCCACGGCCGCGCCCGAGGCCTGGCTGGCGCGCCTGGCCTTGCTGCGCGTCATGGGGCGCATGGAAGAGTTCGACGAGGTCGCGCTGAACTACTGCGTGACCTACGAGGTGTCGCCGCCGGCCTGGGAGGCCCCGGCCTGCACGTTCCTGGCCGCTGGCGCCGCCGCGCCGGCCGAGGCTGCCGCGCCGGCCCAGGAGCCGATCGCGCCGAGCGACGAAGAGGCGCCGGCCCTGGTTGGCGGCATCGTCGGCGATGCCTCGGCGCAGCTGGCCGTGATCGAAGCCAAGTCCCCGCCTGGGGACAGGCTGAGCGTGGACTGCGCCTGCCTGGCCCGGGTCGACTTTGCCGCGGCAGGCACCCTGCTCAACTGGGTCGTCGCGCAACAGGCGCAGGGGCGGCAGGTCGAGTTTCTGAACGTCCACCGCCTAGTGGCCGCATTCTTCCACGTGATCGGCATCAGCGAGCAGGCGCGGGTCGTGCTGCGCACCGACTGAAGGCCTGCCGCATCGCGCCAGGGTGCGCCGGCAGTCCGGCGGCCCCATTCACATTTCCGCAGAGGACATCATGGATCAATTTCACGGCACCACCATCGTGAGCGTGCGTCGTCAGACGCCGCAGGGCTGGCAGGTCGCGATCGGCGGCGACGGCCAGGTGACCCTGGGCAACGTCGTCATCAAGGGCACGGCGCGCAAGGTGCGCAAGCTCTACCACGGCAAGGTGCTGGCCGGTTTTGCCGGTGCCACGGCCGACGCCTTCACCTTGTTCGAGCGCTTCGAGGCCAAGCTCGAGAAGCACCAGGGCCACCTGGCGCGCGCGGCCATCGAGCTCACGCGCGACTGGCGCACCGACCGCGTGCTGCGCCGGCTCGAGGCCATGCTGGCCGTGGCCGACCGGGATGCCTCGCTGATCATCACCGGCAACGGCGACGTGCTCGAGCCTGAGCACGGCATCGTCTCCATAGGCGCGGGCGGCTCCTATGCCCAGGCCGCGGCGCGCGCCCTGCTGGAGCACAGCGAGCTGTCGGCGCGCGACATCGTCAAGAAGTCGCTGGAGATCGCCGGCGAGCTGTGCATCTACACCAACATGAACCACACCCTGGAAACCCTGGACTGAGACCGAGCCATGTCATCGATGACCCCGCAGGAAATAGTCTCCGAACTCGACCGCCACATCGTGGGCCAGGCCGAGGCCAAGCGTGCCGTCGCCATCGCGCTGCGCAACCGCTGGCGCCGCCAGCAGGTCCAGGGCCCGCTGCGCGCCGAAATCACGCCCAAGAACATCCTGATGATCGGCCCCACTGGCGTGGGCAAGACCGAGATCGCGCGCCGCCTGGCCCGCCTGGCCGACGCGCCCTTCATCAAGGTCGAGGCCACCAAGTTCACCGAGGTCGGCTATGTGGGCAAGGACGTGGACGCCATCGTGCGTGACCTGGCCGAGATCGCGGTCAAGCAGACGCGCGAGGCCGAGATGCGCAAGATGCGCACGCGCGCCGAGGACGCGGCGGAGGACCGCATCCTCGACTGCCTGATTCCGCCGCCGCGGCCCAGCGGCGCTGATCTGGCGGCCACCCCGGCCACCGACGGGGCGGCGCGCCAGGCCTTCCGCAAGAAGCTGCGCGAGGGCCAGCTGGACGACAAGGAGATCGAGATTGACCTGGCCGAGTCCCGGCCCGCGCTCGAGATCATGGGGCCGGCCGGCATGGAAGACATGGCCGAGCAGCTGCGCGGCATGTTCGGCCAGCTCGGCCAGGGCAAGCGCAAGACGCGCCGGCTCAAGATCGCCGAGGCCATGAAGCTGCTGGTCGACGAGGAGGCGGCCAAGCTCGTCAATGAGGAAGAGATCAAGACCCGCGCCATCCACAACGCCGAGCAGAACGGCATCGTGTTCATCGACGAGATCGACAAGGTGGCCTCGCGCGCCGAGGCCGGCGGCGCCGACGTCTCGCGCCAGGGCGTGCAGCGCGACCTGCTGCCCCTGGTCGAGGGCACGACGGTGTCGACCAAGTACGGCATGGTCAGGACCGACCACATCCTGTTCATCGCCTCGGGCGCCTTCCACCTGAGCAAGCCCAGCGACCTGATCCCCGAGCTGCAGGGGCGCTTTCCGATCCGGGTCGAGCTGGCCTCGCTCTCGGTGCAGGACTTCGAGGCCATCCTGACCCAGACCCATGCCTCGCTGGTGCGGCAGTACCAGGCGCTGCTGGCCACCGAGGGGGTGACGCTCAGCTTCGCCCCCGAGGGCATCACTCGGCTGGCCCAGATCGCGTTCGAGGTCAACGAGCGCACTGAGAACATAGGCGCACGCCGCCTGTCCACCGTGATGGAGCGGCTGCTCGACGAGGTGAGTTTCGAGGCCAGCCACCGCAGCGGCCAGACGGTGGAGGTCGACGGGCCCTATGTGGACGCCCGGCTCAAGGCGCTGAGCCAGAACGAGGACCTGTCGCGCTACATCCTTTGAGG